>JADGHD010000020.1 GCA_019689615.1 Frankia sp.
GTGGCTGGGTGGTCGGGGCGGCCGCGGGGCGCCCGCCGTCGGCGGCCACTGCCGGCCGGGCCGGCGGCTGGCCGGTCACCCGGCGGCCGTCGAGGCCGACCCCGCGGGCGGACAGCACCACCGCGAGCACGCCGCCGAGGACGACGGCCATGTCGGCGACGTTGAAGACCGGCCAGTGGTGCAGGTAGATCCAGTCGACGACGTGCCCGCGCAGCGGGCCGGGCGAGCGGACCAGCCGGTCGACGAGGTTGCCCATCGCGCCGCCGACGATCGCGCCGAGGACGAACGCCCAGCCGGTCGAGCCCAGCCGGCGGGCCGTGACGACGATGACGACCACCACCGCGATCGCGATCAGGCTGAACACGACGGTGGCACCGCCGGCGATGCTGAACGCCGCGCCGGAGTTGCGGGTCAGCCGCAGGTCGAGCACCTGCGGGACGAGCGTGACCGGGGCGCGCCCGGTGAGCTCGGCGACCGCGATGATCTTCGTGACGATGTCGAGCGCCAGCACGACCGCCCAGGTGGCCACCAGGACCCGCAGCGGGCGCGAGCGCCAGCCGCGGGCCGGCCGGCCACCGTCAGGAGGCGGAGCCGCGGCGTCCGGACCATCCGCGCCGGCTCGCGCGGGAACGCCGGGGCCCTCCGTCGGCCCCGGGCGCTGTTCCCGGGGCCCGACCGCGGGCTGGCGACCACGTGCCGACGGCCCGCGCGTGGTGCTGGCCGGCTCGCCGGGTCCGGCCGAACCGCTGCCCGGCCGCTCCCCGTCCGCGCCGGGCCGGGTGACCCCGCCGGCAGCTGGCCCGCCGGTGGCCTTCCCGGCCGCCCGCTCGGGCTGGCGGCCCCAGTCCAGGTACGCGCGCTCGAGCGCCCGGGCGTCCGCGGCCGTGGCCGGGCCCTCGCTGGTCTCGGGCATCTCGTGACGCGGCCCCGGCCCGGGCACGTCGCCCTCGCTGGTCGGCGCCTCTCCCACGCCGTCCACGATACGTAAGGGGCCCACGAAGATCCCCAGGGGCGGTCACCCGCGGGCGGACCTCCGCCGTGCCGGTCTCCGGATCCCTCCGCTACGCTGGGGAGCAGCAATGCCAGCGGCAGGGCGTTGACGGGACGAGTAGCGGCGGGCGCAGCCCAAGCGAGCCGGGGTTGGTGTGAGCCCGGTGGCCAGCGCGTCGTGAAGATCACCCCCGAGCCGCCGGGAGAACGCGCTCACCCGGTTCCTGGGCCCGGGCGTCAGTAGATCCGGCAGCCGCAGGCACGAACGAGGGGCCGTCGCCGGGTCAGCGGACCGGGCGGCGCGCAAGGAGGGTGGTACCGCGGTGCCGCCGCCAGCCCGCCAGCCGGCCGTGCCGGTCTGGGCGGGGCCATGGGCGGGGCGTCGTCCCTCCGCCGGCACAGCCAACGTCCGACGGAGAACCGGAACCACGCAGCGATGAGCACCCCCCACGACGCAGCCCCAGCCGCCTCGGGCGGCCCCGGCACCAGCCAGCAGGGCGCCGGCACCACCGGCGCGGACCGCCAGGGGCGCTCGCCGATCACGCCGCTGCCGGCCCGGGTCGACCTGCCCGCCTTCGAGCGGGAGACGCTGCAGCGCTGGAAGGACACCAAGGTCTTCGAGCGCTCGCTCGAGGCCACCGCGAACGCGCCGCTGTGGGTCTTCTACGAGGGCCCGCCGACGGCGAACGGCAAGCCGGGCGTGCACCACGTCGAGGCGCGCGTCTTCAAGGACGTCTTCCCGCGCTACCGGACGATGAAGGGCTACCACGTCCCGCGCCGCGCCGGCTGGGACTGCCACGGCCTGCCGGTCGAGCTCACCGTCGAGAAGCAGCTCGGCTTCACCAGCAAGTCCGACATCGAGGCGTACGGCATCGCCGAGTTCAACGACAGGTGCCGGGAGTCGGTCCGCCAGCACGTCGCCGACTTCGCCGCGATGACCGAGCGGATGGGCTACTGGGTCGACTTCGACAACGCCTACTGGACGATGGACACCCCCTACATCGAGTCCGTCTGGTGGTCGTTGCAGCAGATCTTCAACAAGGGGCTGCTGGTCGAGGACTTCCGGGTGACGCCCTACTGCCCGCGGGACGAGACGCCGCTGTCCGACCACGAGGTGTCGCAGGGCTACGAGGACGTCGCCGACCCGTCCGTCTACGTCCGGTTCCCGATCGTGCCCGGCACCGGGCCGCTCGGTGACCGGTTCACCGCCGAGCTCGACGCCCGGCTGCTGGTCTGGACGACGACCCCGTGGACGCTGGTGTCGAACACGGCAGTGGCCGCCCACCCGGACGTGACCTACGTGCTCGCCCGCACCCCGGCCGGCGAGCACCTGGTGGTCGCCGAGCCGCTGCTGGCCGCGGCGGTCGGCGAGGACGCCGAGGTGGTCGACCGGTTCACCGGCGCCCAGCTCGCCGGCACCCGCTACCGGCGGCCGTTCGAGCTGCTGGCGGCCGAGCGGTTCGAGCCGGGCGCCGACGGCGTCACCGGCCGGCTGGCGCACGGGGCGAGCCCGGCCGCGCCGCACTCGGTGCTGCTCGCCGACTACGTGACCACCACCGACGGCACCGGCCTGGTCCATCAGGCGCCCGCGTTCGGCGCCGAGGACCTCGCGGTCTGCCGGGCGCACGGGCTGCCGGTGGTCAACCCGATCGGCTCGGACGGCCGGTTCCTGCCCGAGGTGCCGCTCGTCGGCGGGAAGTTCTTCAAGGACGCCGACGCGCCGCTCACCGCCGACCTCGAGGCCAGGGGCCTGCTCTGGCGGGGCACCAGCTACGTGCACAGCTACCCGCACTGCTGGCGCTGCCACACGCCGCTGATCTACTACCCGCTGCCCAGCTGGTACATCCGCACCACGGCCATCCGCGACCGGCTGGTCGAGGAGAACGAGCGCACCTCCTGGCACCCGGAGCGGATCAAGCACGGCCGCTACGGCGAGTGGCTGCGCAACAACGTGGACTGGGCGCTGTCCCGCAACCGCTACTGGGGCACCCCGCTGCCGATCTGGCGGTGCGAGCACGACCCGGCCCACCTCGTCTGCGTCGGCTCGCTGGCCGAGCTGTCCACGCTCGCCGGCCGGGACCTGTCCGGGCTCGACCCGCACCGGCCGTACATCGACGAGGTGACGCTGCCCTGCCAGGCCGAGGGCTGCGCCGGCACCGCCCGCCGGGTGCCCGAGGTGATCGACGTCTGGTACGACAGCGGCGCGATGCCGTTCGCCCAGTGGGGGGCGCCGCACCGCAACCAGGCGGAGTTCGAGCGCAGCTACCCGGCGCAGTACATCTGCGAGGCGATCGACCAGACCCGCGGCTGGTTCTACACGCTGATGGCCGTCGGCACGCTGGTCTTCGACCGGTCGTCCTACGAGACCGTGCTGTGCCTGGGCCTGCTGCTGGACGCCGAGGGCCGCAAGATGAGCAAGCACCTCGGCAACGTGCTCGACCCGATCGCGCTGTTCGAGCAGCACGGGGCGGACGCGGTGCGCTGGCTGATGCTGGCCGGCGGCTCGCCGTGGTCCGACCGCCGGGTCGGCCACGAGGCGATCGAGGACATCGTCCGCAAGGTCCTGCTCACGTACTGGAACACCGCGTCGTTCTTCGCGCTGTACGCCTCGGCCGCCGGCTGGAACCCGGCGAAGCCGCCGGCGACGCGTCCGGTCGCGCAGCGGTCGGTGCTGGACCGCTGGGCGCTGTCCGAGCTCGCGGCGACCGTCCGCGAGGCCGACGAGGCGCTGGCCGGGTTCGACTCGCTGCGGGCCGGGCGCCGGCTCGCCCGGTTCATCGACGACCTGTCCAACTGGTACGTCCGCCGGTCGCGGCGGCGGTTCTGGGACGGCGACCCGGACGCGCTCGACACCCTCTACCGCTGCCTCGACGGGCTGACCCGGGCGCTGGCGCCGCTGACGCCGTTCCTGACGGACTGGCTGTGGGCGCGCCTGTTCGCCGGGTCCGACGCGCCGGGGGTGCCCGACTCGGTGCACCTGGCGAGCTGGCCACAGCTGCCGGCCGAGTGGGTCGACGAGACGCTGTCCGAGCAGATGGCGCTGGTCCGGCGGATCGTCGAGCTCGGCCGCTCGGCCCGGGCGAGCAGCGGGGTGCGCACCCGCCAGCCGCTGCCGCGGGCGGTCGTCGGCGGGGCGGCGTTCGATGCGCTGCCCGCGGGGCTGCGCGCCCAGATCGCCGAGGAGCTCAACGTCAGCGTGGTCGAGGCGGCCACGGCGGACGTCGTCGACGTGACGGTCAAGCCGAACTTCCGGGCCCTTGGCCGCCGGTTCGGCAAGCGCACCCAGGCGGTCGCGGCGGCCATCGCCGGCGCCGGCCGGCCGGTCGACGGCCGGCTGGCGGTCGAGGTCGACGGCGAGCGGATCGAGCTGTCGGGCGACGAGCTGATCATCACCGAGACGCCGCGCCAGGGCTGGGCGGTGACCTCGGAGTCCGGCCTGTCGGTCGCGCTCGACCTGGAGATCACGCCGGAGCTGGAGCGCGCCGGCCTGGCCCGGGACGTGGTCCGGGTGCTGCAGGACGCCCGCAAGGGCTCCGGGCTGGAGATCACCGACCGGATCGACGTCTGGTGGACGGCCGAGCGGCCGGACGTCGCGGAGGCGCTGCGCGAGCACGCCGAGACCGTGGCCGCGGAGGTGCTGGCGGTCGGCTTCCGGGAGGGTGGGCTGCCGGACGGCACCCATCACCGTGCCCCGGAGCTGGGGTTGACGTTCGCCATGGGGGTCGTGGAGCCGGCCGCCCGCTGATCAGGAGCAGGTGTTCGCTGGCTGGCGCCCGCCCGACGGGCGCCGGCCGGCGGCCGCCGAGGCGTGTCGCCGCTGCTAGGAGCGCCGCGCTGAGCCGGGTACCGCGCGCTGGACCCGGCGGGCCGCGCCCAGCGGGAGCAGCCCGGCCGCCAGCAGGGTCACCACCAGCGAGGCGTAGACGCAGGCGCTCGGCCCGGCCACCCCCACGATCAGCAGGACGGCCGACACCGCCAGCAGCAGCCCGCTGATCATGATCACTGGTTCACCACCAGACTCGGACGGCGCCAGGCGCCGACAACCAACGCATCAGGTCAACCAACGCATCAGGTCGCGAGGATCAGGCCGCGCGGCCACGCTGGCGCGCGGCGCCCGCGCGGCACCGGCAGGCAGGGTCCCCGCCTGGGCGTCACGGCGCGGGGTCCGGGTGCCCGGCCACGGACGCGTCGTCGCGTCGCCGCCCGCCGGGCGGCAGCGCTCCCCCGGTCCGGCAGACAACGGCCCTGCTCAGTAGTTGTCGGGCCCTGCTCAGTAGTCGCTGACGTGGGCGCGCGGGTCGTGGGTGGCGACGCCGTTCTGCATCGCGACGCCCGCGCCCATCTGCGGGGCCTGCTGCTGGTACCCGCCAGCGGCCACCCCGACCCCGGCCGGCTGCTGCGCCGGCTGGCCACCGGTGCCCGGGTTCAGGCCGGGCCGAGGCTGCGCGCCCGCGCCAACGGCCGGCTGCGTCGGCATGCCGTCGAGGTCGCGCAGCTGCATCTCCAGGTAGGCGCGCAGCCGGGTGCGGTACTCGCGCTCGAACGCGCGCAGCTGCTCGACCTGGCCCTCGAGCCGGCGCTTGTCGTCCTCCAGGCCGCCGAGCTGCTCGGCGACGTGGGCCCGCGCCTCGGCGATGATCCGGTCGGCGTCCGCGCGGGCCTCCCGGCGGGCACGCTCGGACTCGGCGCGCGCCTCGCGCAGCGCCTCGTCGGCGGTCCGCTGGGCGAGCACCAGGGTCCGCGCCACCCGCTGCTCGATCTCCGCCTCGAGCTGGGAGTTGGCCGTCCGGTTCGCACCCCCGACCGCCGGCATGACCTGGGTCGGGCCGCCGGGGATCGGCACCGGCGAGGTGGACGGGCCGCGCGCGGCCGCCTGGGCCGCCTGGGCCTGGGCCTGCTGGAGCTGGGACTGCGCCTGGGCCAGCGCCCGGCGATTCTCCTCCAGCTGCCGGCGAAGCTGCTGGTTCTCCTCGATGAGCTGCGCCGGCGCGCCGGGGCCGCCGCCACCGGTACGGCGCGCCTCGTCGAGCTGCCGACGCAGGTCGGCGTTCTCGTCGAGCAGGCGGGTCAGCTCCGCCTCGACCTCGTCGAGGAACGTGTCGACCTCGTCCTCGTTGTAGCCCGTGCGGAACCTCGTCGGGCTGAAGACCTTGTTCTGGACATCCTGTGGTGTCAGCGCCACGTCGTCGCCTCCCCTTGCGGCATCGCCGCTCCCCTGAGAGAGGGCGGTCTACGAGCAGTCTCCCGCGTCCATGTCAGCGGCTCGCACATGCCCCCGTTACAGCTGAACGGCATAACTGCGCAACACCACGATCACGATGAACAAGAGCAGGAAACCGAGGTCGAAGGCTACGTTCCCGACTCGCAGCGGTGGGATGACTCTCCGGAGGAGTCGCAACGGAGGGTCAGTCGCCGTGTACACGACCTCACAGATGACCACCAGCACGCCCGTGGGCCGGAACGAGCGGCTCAACGACTGCACCAGGTCGATGATCGCCCGCGCGATCAGGAGCACGAGGTACACGGTCAGCACCCAGTAGATCGCGGTACCTAGAGCGCTGATGGCTACCTCTCCCTGGTTACGGCGGGACGCCGTCGGGGCTTACGCCCCGGCGGCGTCAGGACTGGTTGTAGAACCCGCCCTCGCGGATGCGAGCCTTGTCACTCTCGGTGACTTGGACGTTCGCCGGGGTAAGCAGGAAGACCTTGTTGGTCACCCTCTCGATCCTCCCGTGCAGCCCGAAGATCAGGCCCGACGCGAAATCGATCAATCTCTTGGCGTCGACATCGTCCATCTCGGTGAGGTTCATGATAACGGGGGTACCGTCCCGGAACTCCTCACCGATCTGCTTCGCCTCATTGTAGCTCCGAGGCTGCAGCGTGGTGATCCGGTAGGGAGAGGGCTCCTCGACCGCCGCCATCCGGCGCATTGGCACCGGCCCCGCCGGACGCAGCGGCTCCACCTGGCCCCGCCTGCTCATCGGCGGCTCCTCACGTGCGTCCAGACGGCGCACCGTGCGGTCCAACGGGACGGGGTCGTGCATGTCCCGGTGCACGTCCCGCCGGTCGTCGTGACCCCGGTGGTCGTCGTCGTACTCTTCCTCGTCGTCGATGTAGTCGTCGTCCTCCTCGGCCAGACCGAGGTAGACCATCGCCCTGCGCCCGAGCCCCATGGCGCGACTCTAAGGGACAGGGCGCCGCTCACCGAACAAAGCGGTGCCGATCCGAAGGTGTGTCGCGCCTTCGGCCACCGCGGCCTCCAGATCACCGGACATCCCGGCGCTGATCGCCCGGGCCTGGGGGTGCTCCTTCCACAGCCGTTCTGCCACGGCCCGTAGCCGGGCGAAGGCTGGCTGTGGCGGCTGGCCCAGTGGAGCGACCGCCATCACCCCGACCAGACGCAGCGCGCGCGCCTGCGCCACGAGTTCGGCGAGCCGCGGGATGTCGGCCGGCGCCGCGCCGCCGCGGCCGGACGGGCCCGGCGCGAGGGCACCAACGGGTGAGTCGAGCCGGACCTGTAGGCATACCGACAGCTCGCGGCCGTGCGCGCTGGCGGCCCGGTCCAGGGCCGCGACGAGCTCGGGCCGGTCAACGGACTGCACCCAGTCGGCCCAGCGGGCCACCGCCCGCGCCTTGTTGCGCTGCAGCTGGCCGACGAAGTGCCACACCGGCGGCCCCGGGACCCCGGCCGCCGCGCCTGGGCCGACCGCCCCGCCGGGGCCAGCGGTCCCGGCGGGGCCGATCTCGCCGGCCGCGAGCCGGGCGGCCACCTCGGCGACCTTGGGGGTCGCCTCCTGCTCGCGGTTCTCCGCGAAGTCGGTCACCCCCAGCGCCCGCAGCGCCAGCACGTCGGCGGCCGGGTAGGTCTTGCTGACCGCCACCAGGGTCAGCTCGGCCGGGTCGCGGCCGGCGCCCGCGGCGGCGGCCGCGCCCCGCGCGCGCCCCCGGGCCCGGTTGGCGGCGAGCTCCTCGACCCGGCGCGCCGCGACCTCACCTGTGATTTTCGTCACACCTATCCCGTCTTCTCCGCGCCCCGGCTCACCCGGCATCGGAGCCGAGCCAGGCCACCCCGGCGAACCGGCCGGTGCGGGGCCCGTCGCGGCGGTGGGAGAACAGCGCGGGGTCCTCGACCGTGCAGCGGCCGGTGACGGCGATGTCGCGCACCCCGGCCGCCCGCAGCTGGCCGACGACCCCGGCGCGCAGGTCGAGCGCCGGGGTACCGGCCCGGGTCACGCTCGCCGTGCCCGGCACCAGTGCGGCCACCTCGTCGCGCATCGCCGCCGGCACCTCGTAGCAGCGCCCGCAGACCGACGGGCCGACGACGGCGCGCAGTCGCCCCGGCTCGGCGCCCAGCCCGGCCAGCGCCGCCACCGTGGCGCCGACCACCCCGGCCGCCAGCCCAGCCCGGCCGGCGTGCGCGACCCCGACCACACCGGGACCGGAGAACAGCACCGGGACGCAGTCGGCGACCAGGACCGCGAGCCCGAGCCCGGGCCGGTCGGTGACCATGGCGTCCGCCTCCGGCGGCTCGGCGTCGGCCTCGGTCTCCGCCTCCGCCGCGTCGGCGCGCAGGGTCACCACGGTCGCCCCGTGCACCTGGCGCAGGAAGCGCACCGGCACCCCGGCCCGCTCGGCCAGCCGGCGCCGGTTGGCCGCGACCGCGGCGGGGTCGTCGCCGACGTGGTCACCGAGGTTGAGCGAGGCGTACGGCCCGGCACTGACCCCGCCGGCCCGGTCGGTAAGCAGCAGCGGCACGCCTCCAGCTAACCCGACAACGGCCGCCGGGGCCGGGCCGGGCGCGGGGCGCCGCGGACCGGCCGGTCCCTACTTGAGGAAGTCGGGGACGTCCAGCTCGTCCTCCTCGTCGGCGATCGGGCGGATCGGTCGACGAGGCGGGTAGGTGGGCCGGGGCCCGGTCACCGGCGGCGGGGCCGGCTGCTCCGGCGGGGCGGCCGAGGGCGCACCCTCCGCCGCGGACGCGGGCGCCGGGCGGTGGTGGTTGGGCGCCTGGAACCGGGGCGGCGGCTCGTCCAGGTCCGGCCGCGGCTCCAGCGGCTCCGGCACGTACTGCGGCGGCGCCGGCGTCGGCGCGGGCGGCGGCGGGGTGGGCAGGTAGCTCGGCGCCGGCCGGGGAGCCGGCGGGGTCGAGCCGACCGACGGGATCGCCGGCAGCGCGCCCGGCGGCGAGGTGGGCGGCGACGAGTGGCTGGCCGCCGGCGGCGGCGACGGCCGGCGGCTCGGCGTGCTGTTCTTCGCCCGCCGGTCCGGCACGGTGTCGAAGCCCGCGGCGATGACCGTGACCCGGACCTCGTCGCCCAGCGCGTCGTCGATGACCGCGCCGAAGATGATGTTCGCCTCCGGGTGGGCCGCGTCGGCGACCAGCTCGGCGGCCGCGTTGATCTCGAACAGGCCCAGGTCGGACCCGCCCGAGATGTTCAGCAGCACTCCCTGCGCGCCGTCCATGCTCGCCTCGAGCAGCGGGGAGGCGATCGCCTGCTCGGCGGCGACCGTGGCCCGGTCGTCGCCGCGGGCCCGGCCGATGCCCATCAGCGCGCTGCCGGCGTGCGACATGACCGTCTTGACGTCGGCGAAGTCGAGGTTGATCAGGCCAGGCGTGGTGATCAGGTCGGTGATGCCCTGCACGCCGGACAGCAGTACCTGGTCGGCGCTGCGGAACGCGTCCAGGACGCTGATGTCCCGGTCCGTCATCGCCAGCAGCCGGTCGTTCGGGATGACGATGAGGGTGTCGACCTCCCCGCGCAGGGTGTCGATACCGGCCTCGGCCTGGTTTGCCCGACGGCGGCCCTCAAACGTGAACGGACGCGTCACCACGCCGATCGTCAGCGCGCCGAGCGACCGGGCCACATTGGCCACGACCGGCGCGCCGCCGGTGCCCGTGCCGCCGCCCTCACCGGCGGTCACGAAGACCATGTCGGCGCCCTTGAGGACCTCCTCGATCTCCTCTCGGTGGTCCTCGGCGGCCTGCCGGCCGACCTCGGGGTCGGCGCCGGCGCCCAGGCCACGGGTGAGCTCACGGCCGACGTCCAGTTTGACGTCGGCGTCGCTCATGAGCAGCGCCTGCGCGTCCGTATTGATCGCGATGAACTCAACGCCCTTGAGACCGACCTCGATCATGCGGTTCACGGCGTTGACGCCACCACCACCAATGCCGACAACCTTGATGACCGCTAGGTAGTTCTGCGGGGCAGCCATTGCGGGGTTGGTCCTCCAACGGCGTCGGTGGGGCGGACAAACGCCCGCCCCGCGCGGCGCGACCGTTGCGGAGACACCAGCAGGGCGGAACGGGAGAAGCAGCCGACGAGCCTCAACCTTCACCGTCCACTAGACGGTTAGAGTTATGTCAACTTGCGACTGTGGATGGACAGTAGGCATGGCGTCCGCATGGGTCAAGGAACCGCCCGGCGCGTCAAGCGATGGAATTCACGTCCCGTTCGTCACACCTGTGGCGGCCACTCGGCCTGGCCCGGACAGGCCCGGGCCCACGCCGTAATCCCGGTCCCGGCCGGGCCCGGCGCCGCCCAGCCCAAACCATCCCGCGGCGTTGGCGGCGCCCCGCCGGCCGGCGCGCCCGGGTGGTGTTGACTGCGAACGTGCACGTCCGCTTTCTCGGTATAGGTGGTGCCGGGCTGTCGCCGCTGGCCCGGATCGCGCTCGCCCGCGGCGACACGGTCTCCGGCTCTGACCAGGAGCCATCCCCCCGGCTGGACGCCCTGCGCGCGATCGGCGCCCGGGTGCGCACCGGCCAGCTGACCGACCCGGCGGCGCTGGCCGCCGAGCTCGCCGGGGTGGACGTCGTGGTGGCCTCCAGCGCCCTGCCGGACGATCACCCGGAGGTGGCCGCCGCCCGGGCCGCTGGCGTCCCGGTGCTGCGCCGGTCGCAGTGGCTGCCGCGGCTGACCACCGGCTACCGGCTGCTGGCGGTCGCCGGCTCGCACGGCAAGACCACGACCTCGGCGATGCTCGCGCTGGTGCTGCGGGCCGCTGGCGCCGACCCGACAGCGGTGATCGGCGCCGAGGTGCCCCAGCTCGGCGGCAGCGCGCTGGTCGGCGCCGGCGACCTGTTCGTGCTGGAGGCCGACGAGTACGGCGGGGCGTTCGCCGGCCTCGACCCGTACCTGGCGGTCATCACGAACGTCGAGTGGGAGCACCCTGACCTGTTCCCGGACGAGGCGGCGGTCCGGGCCGCGTTCACCGCGTTCGCCGGCCGGGTCCGCCCGGACGGGCTGCTGGTCGTCTGCGGCGACGACCCGGGCGTGGCGGCCGTGCTCGGCGCGCTTGCCGCACAGCCTGGCGGCGGCGCCAGGGCGATCCGCTACGGCTTCGGCGACGGGCTCGCCTGGCGGGCCGTCGACGTCCGCCCCGCCACCACGGACGGCGCTGGCGGCGGCGGGACGCCCGCCGGGACGGTGGCCACCGTGCTGCGCGACGGTGCGCCCGTGGGCACGCTGCGGCTGGCCCTGCCGGGCCGGCACACGGTGCTCAACGCCCTGGCCGTGCTCGCGACCGCGACCGAGCTGGGCGTGCCAGCCGAGACCACGCTGGCGGCGCTCGCCGGCTACACCGGCGCCGCCCGCCGGTTCCAGCCGATCGGGTCCGCCACGCTGCCCGGGTCCGGCTCCGTCGAGGTGATCGACGACTACGCCCACCACCCGACCGAGATCCGGGCGACGCTCGCCGCCGCCCGGCAGCGGGCCGGCGGCCGACAGGTCTGGGCGGTGCTGCAGCCGCACACCTACAGCCGGCTGGCCGCGCTCCTGCACGAGTTCGCCGCCGCGTTCGGCGGGGCCGACCGGCTCTACGTCACGGACATCTACGCCGCCCGCGAGCACGACGACCTCGGCCTGCACGCGGCCGACCTGGCCAAGCTGGTGACCGAGCCGGCCGCGACCAGCTACGTCGCCTGGCCGGAGCTGGCCGGCCGGCTGGCCGCCGACCTGCCCGGCCACGACGTGCTGCTGCTGACCCTGGGCGCCGGCACGATCACCGAGCTCGGCCCACGCCTGCTGGCCATGCTCGGCGCGGGCCGCGCCGCCCGCCCGTAGCCCCGCCGGCGCCCGCGGGAGACAGCGCCCCAGGGGCCCCGGCGGGCCGCGGCGGGCCGCGGCGGGCTCAGTGGGCGGCGTGGCGGCCGTGCCCGCGGCGGCGGCTGGCGTGGGCCTCGTGGATCATCTCGATGATCGCCTCCGCGGCGCGGGGGTGGCCGACGCCGGCGCAGGCCGCGCTCATCTTCGCCAGCCGCTCCGGCGAGGTGATCACCGGCAGCAGGGTGTTCATGAGCCACTCCGGCGTGAGGTCCGCGTCCTCGACCAGCAGGCCGCCGCCGGCCTCCACGGTCGGGAGCGCGTTGCGCCGCTGCTCGCCGTTGCCGTGCGGCAGCGGCACGTAGGCCGCCGGCAGCCCGACGGCGGCGAGCTCCGCGCAGGTCATCGCGCCCGCGCGGCAGAGCACCATGTCGGCCGCCGCGTAGGCGGACGGGATGTGGTCCAGGTACGGCAACAGCGCGTAGGGGGCTGGCAGATCGTGCGGCAGCGTCGCCGTCACCTCGTCGATGTTGCGCGGGCCGGTGGCGTGCAGCACCTGCACGCCCGAGGAGGCCAGCCCGCGGGCCGCCTGGGTCATCGCCTGGTTGAGGGTTCGCGCGCCCTGGGAGCCGCCGAACACCAGCAGCGTGGGGCGGTGCGGGTCGAGCCGGTAGTGCGCGCGGGCCGCCCGCGCCGCAGCCTGGCTGCGGTCGAGCCGCAGGATCTCCTGGCGCAGCGGGATCCCGGTGAGCCGCGCGCCGCGCAGCGGGGTGCCCGGGTAGGAGATCGCGACGTGCGACGTCAGCCGGGCACCGAGCCGGTTGGCCACCCCGGGCAGCGGGTTCGCCTCGTGCACCACGATCGGGATCCCGCGGCGGCGGGCGGCCAGGTAGGCCGGCACCGAGACGTACCCGCCGAACCCGACCACGACGTCGGCCCTGGTCTGGGTGAGCACGGCGGTGGCCGCGCTCACGGCGCCGGCCAGCCGGCCGGGCACGGTCAGCAGCTGGGTGGAGGGGCGCCGGGGCAGCGGCACCTTCGGCACGGTGGCCAGCTCGTACCCGCGGGCCGGCACCAGCCGCGTCTCCAGGCCGCTCGCGGTACCGAGCAGGGTCACCCGGACACGCGGCTCCGCCTCCCGCAGGGCATCGGCGACGGCCAGCGCCGGCTCCACATGGCCGGCAGTACCGCCGCCGGCGAGCAGCACACTCTTCAGCATCGACACAAGACGATCGCACACCAGCCGGCGACCGAGCGCGACTGGCCTGGCCGCCTGCGCGCGGCCCGCCGCGTGGCGTGGCGGAGAACACGTCGGGGCACGCGGCTCACTCGTCCCGGCGGCGGGTGCCGGCCGGCGCCCGCGGTCTGCGGGCCGGCGGCGGGCCATCGCCGCGGCCGCGCCGCGCCGCCGCTCCCCCACTGCCTGCAGCCGTCCCGGCGCCGCGGGCCGCCCCCTGGGCGGTCCTCGCGCCCGCTGGCCGGCCGCCGTCCGCCTGGCCGCCATTTGGCGTCGCCCGGATGGCCGCGAGGCGGCGGGCGAGCCACGTGCCTCGGCGCTGCCGGGCCCGGCGCGCCAGCAGCTCGGCGGCGGCCGGCTCCGAGCGGGCGAACGCCAGCAGCATCCCGATGGTCAGCATGGTCGGCAGCAGCGACGAGCCGCCGAACGACACCATCGGCAGCGGGATGCCGGTGATCGGGACCAGCCCGACGACGGCGCCCATGTTGACGATCGCCTGGGTGAGGATCCAGCCGGTCGACGCCGCCGCCGCCAGCCGCACGAACAGGTCGTTGGCCCGGTGCGCCACCCGCAGCCCCGCGTAGCCGAGCACCCCGAACAGGGCCACCACCACCAGCGTGCCGAGCAGGCCGAGCTCCTCCCCGATGATCGCGAGGATGAAGTCGGTGTGCGCCGCGGGCAGCAGGTCCGGCCACTTCTCCCGGGATGCGCCCAGGCCCAGCCCCCACCAGCCGCCGGACGACAGCGCGTAGATGCCCTGCACCGCCTGGAAGCCGCTGTCGTGGGCGTCGGCGAACGGGTCACGGTAGGACAGCAGCCGCTCCATCCGGTACGGCTCGACGACGGCCAGCAGGGCGGCGGCCAGCGCCACGACCCCGAGCAGCGCGCCGTAGACCCGCAACGGGGTGCCCACCACCCACAGCACGACCAGCAGCACCGAGAACACGACGATCGTGGTGCCCATGTCGGGCTGGAGCATGATCAGGCCGCCGAGCAGCACCACCATCGGGACCAGCGGGATGATCAGGTGCTTCCAGTCGCCGAGCAGCCGGCGCTTGCGGGTGAGCAGGTCGGCCGCCCACAGCACCAGGGCCAGCTTCGCCAGCTCGCTGGGCTGGATGGTGAGCGGGCCGGCGCCGATCCAGCGCTGGGCGCCGTTGGACTCCACCCCGAACGGCGGCACCAGCACCAGGATGTGCAGCAGCACCGTGACGACCAGCAGCGGGTAGGCGGCCTTGCGGTAGACCGAGACCGGGGCGCGGCTGGCGACGAGCAGGATCGGCAGCCCGATCGCCATCCAGGTGGCCTGGCGGGCGAAGACCGTGTAGGACGAGCCGAAGTCCAGGTGCGAGCGCATGCTCGAGGCCGAGAGCACCATCACCAGGCCGAGCAGCAGCAGCAGGCCGGCAGACGAGGCGATCAGGTAGTACGACGCCAGCGGCCGCTCCAGCAGCGGCAGCTTCGCCAGCGCGGCGCCGGGCCAGCCGGGGCTGTTCGGGTCGGGCACCGGGCGCAGCACCGCCCGGCGCGGCACGCCGGATGCCGTGCGCCCGCCCGAGCGGTCCCGCCGGCCGGTGCCGCCACGGCCCCGCCCACCGCTGCCGCCTGAGCCGGCCCGCTCGGCCGGCTTCCCACCGGGGCTGGGAACCGGGCGCAGGGTGGGCCGCCTGGTGGCCGGCGCCATCGCCTCGCGCAGCGACGTGGGCCTGGCCCGGTCGCGGGCCGGCGGGCCATCGGCCGCCCGGCCGCTCCCGGCCGACCCACCGGAGCCGGCCGGGCGCCGGGGAGCCGACCCGGACCCGTCCGTCGGCGCCCCCCGGTCGCGCTCGCTACCTGCCCAGCGCGCCTGGGGCGCCCGGCGTCGGGCGCGCTGGTCGGGCATCGTCGCCCCTCCTTAGGCCGTCGAGCGCCATGGCCGCCGCGGCGAACAGGTCACCGCGCTCGGCGTAGTCGCGGAACATGTCCATCGAGGCGGCGGCGGGCGCGAGCAGGACGGTGTCGCCCGCGCGCGCGAGCCGCGCCGCGGCCTCCACCGCATCGTCCATGCCCGCGGCCCGTTCGACGGGGACATCGGGGGCGTGTCGGGCGAGGGCTGCCGCGATCTCGTCCGCGCACCGGCCGATCAGGACGGCGGCGCGCAGCCGCGGGGCGGCCATCGCGACCAGGCCGTCGAACTCAAGACCCTTGTTCAGCCCCCCGGCGATCCACACCACCGACGGGTAGGCGGCCAGCGATGCCGCGGCGGCGTGCGGGTTGGTCGCCTTGCTGTCGTCGACGTAGTCGACCCCGCCGACCGTGACCACGTGGGCGTTGCGGTGCGCTCCCGGCCGGTAGGCCGACAGCGCCGCGGCGATCGCCGCCGGCTCGACCCCGTCGGCGCGCGCGAGCGCGGCCGCGGCCAGCGCGTTGGCGACCAGGTGCCGGCCGGGCGTGCCGGCGCCGCCGCCGGCGAGCAGGTCGGCCACGGCGATCAGCTGACCGCCGCCGAAGGCCCGGTCGACCAGGTGGCCGTCCACGACGGTGACGTCGGCGCTGGCCGCGTCGAGGCCGAAGGTGACCCGCCGGCCGGGCGCGTCCGCGAGCAGCCGCCGGCTGCCCTCGTCGTCGGCGTTGCCGACCGCGATGGTCGCCGGGTCGCGCCAGATCCGCGCCTTGTCGGCGGCATAGCCGTCGGGGCCGCCGTGCCAGTCCAGGTGGTCCGGGGCGACGTTGAGGATGGCCGCGGCGGCCGGCACGGCGGTCTCGGTGTAGTGCAGCTGGAAGCTGGACAGCTCGACCGCGAGCACGTCGTAGGGCGGCTCGGCCAGCGCCGCGGTGACCACCGGGGTGCCGATGTTGCCGGCGGTGGTGGCGCGCCGGCCGGCGGCGGTGAGGATCGCGCCGAGCATCTCGGTGGTCGTCGTCTTGCCGTTGGTGCCGGTGACCGCGAGCCAGCGGGCGCCGGGCCGCAGCCGCCAGCCCAGCTCCACCTCGCCCCAGACCGGGACGCCGGCGGCGCGGGCCGCGGCGAGCAGCGGCGTGCCCGGTGGCACGCCGGGCGAGGTGACCACGAGCCGGGCCGGACCGGGGCTGGTGGGCAGCCCGCCGAGGGTGACCGTCGCCCCGGCGGCGCGCAGCCGGCCGGCCGTCGCCCTGGCCCGCTCGCCGTCCCCGGCGTCGACGGCGTGCACCTGGGCGCCCAGGCCCAGCAGCGCCTCGGCCGCGGCCGCCCCGGACACGCCGATCCCGACGACGGTGACCGGCACGCCCTTGAGCTCGTCGACGGCCGGCCAGCCGCCGCCCGTCGGCGGCGTCGCGGCCTGGGCCGACCGGTCCGTGGTCACAGGTTCCCGCCGTGGTGGGAGAGGAACTCGGCGTAGAACAGGCCGAGCCCGAACGCGACGGCGAGGCCGGAGACGATCCAGAAACGGATGATGACCGTGGTCTCCGGCCACTCGGCTAGCTCGAAGTGGTGGTGGATCGGCGCCATGTTGAACACCCGGCGCTTGGTCGCCTTGAAGAACGCGACCTGGACGATCACCGACAGGGTCTCCACCACGAACAGCCCGCCGAGCACGAACAGCAGCAGCTCGGTGCGGCTGACGATGGCGATGCTGGCGAACGCCCCACCCAGGGCGAGCGACCCGGTGTCACCCATGAAGATCTTCGCCGGGCTGGCGTTCCACCACAGGAAGCCGAAACAGGCCCCCATCGCCGCCGCCGCGACCAGCGCCACGTCCAGCGGGTCGCGCACCAGGTAGCAGCCCGGCTCGAGCGGTCCGGCCCCGGGCGCGCACTGGTTGCCGAACTGCCAGAACGAGATCACCACGTAGGCGCCGAAGACCATCGCCGACGTGCCGGCCGCGAGGCCGTCGAGGCCGTCGGTGAGGTTCACCGCGTTGGACGTCGCCGCGATGATCATCCAGGCGAGCAGCGGGAAGCCGATGATGCCCACCGACAGGCTGGTGTCCCGGACGATCGAGATGTAGGTCGACCCGGGCAGCAGTCCGTAGTTGTTCTCGAACCGCACCGCCAGCAGCCCGAAGGCCAGCGCGACCAGCGCCTGGCCGGCGAACTTCGTCCGCGCGGTGAGCCCTAGGCTGCGCTGCTTCCGGATCTTGATGTAGTCGTCGAGGAAGCCGACCGCGCCCAGGCCGGTCATCACCATCAGCACCAGCAGCCCGGACGCGGTGAAGCCGGCGCCGGTGAACAGGTGGGCGACGAAGTAGCCGGCCAGCGTGGCCAGCACGATGACCGTGCCGCCCATGGTCGGCGTGCCCCGCTTCTTCAGGTGGCTCGACGGCCCGTCCTCACGGATCTCCTGGCCGTACCCCTGCCGGCGGAACAGCCGGATCACCGAGGGCGTGCCGAGCAGCGACACCACCAGCGCGACCAGCGCCGCGACGAGAACTCCCCTCACCCGCGGCCGCCCCAGCCTGTGACCACCGGCCCATCGAACGCCCTGCGCACTGTTCCCCGTCCCGTCCCCTTGATCACGGCGTCCCGTCCGCCGTTCCCGCCTTCCCGGCGGCCTTCTCTTTCCCCGCCGGACCCGGGGCGCCGGCCCCGCTGTCCGGCGCTGCCGCGCCAGCCCTGGCCGCGAGCGTGGCGGCGACCCGCTCCAGGCCGACCGAGCGGCTGGCCTTCACCAGCACGACGTCGGCCGGGCCGAGCGGCTCGGCCGCGAGCAGCCGGATCGCCTCGTCCCCGTCGGCCACCCAGGCGACCTCGGGCGTCCCGGCCGCGCGCGCCGCGTCCGCCAGCGCCCGCGCCGGCTCGCCCACGGCCACCAGCCGGTCGATCCCGAGCTCGGCGACGGCCCGGCCGAGCGCGGCGTGCTCCGCCTCGGTGGCGGCGCCGAGCTCGGCCATCGTCCCGAGCACCGCCCAGGTGCGCCGGGCGCTGGTCCGCTCCCCCGCCTGGCCGCCGCCGCGGCCCAGGTCGACGAGGGCGCGCAGCGCCGCCCGCATCGACTCCGGGTTGGCGTTGTAGGCGTCGTTGACGACGACGAGCCCGCTGGGCGCGGTCGTCACCTCCATCCGCCACCGGCTGCGCGGGCGCGCCGCGACGAGCGCGGCCGCGGCGCTGGCCGGGTCCATCCCGACCGCGCTGGCGGCCGCGGCCGCGGCGAGCGCGTTGCCCACCTGGTGCGCGCCGACGAGCCCGAGCCCCACCCGGTGCCGCTCGCCGTCGATCACCAGGTCGAACACCGGCCGCCCGGCGTCGTCCACGCTGACCCGCTCGGCCCGCACGTCCGCGGCCGAGCTGGTCCCGAACGTCACCACCCGTGCCGCCGCCGGGCGCATCCCGGCGACCAGCGGGTCGTCTGCGTTGAGCACGGCGACGCCAGTGGCCGCCTCGGCGAGCTCCGCCTTGGCCCGGGCGATGCCGGCCCGGCCGTCCGGGTACTCGCCGACGTGCGCGCTGCCGACGTTGAGCACCACGCCGACGTTCGGGCGGGCGGCCTCGCAGAGGGTGGCGATGTGGCCGCGGCCGCGGGCGCCCATCTCCAGTACCGCGAACTCGGTGTCGGGCGCCAGCCGGAGCAGGGTCAGCGGCAGCCCGATCTCGTTGTTGAACGACCCCGGCGGGGCGACCGTCGGGCCGAGCGTGCCGAGCAGGTCGGCGAGCAGGTCCTTGGTGGTGGTCTTGCCGGACGAGCCGGTCACGGCCAGCACGGTCGCCTTGGCGACATGGCGCAGGTACCCGGCGAGCCGCAGCAGCGCGGCGGCCGGGTCGGCCACCAGCACTGCCGGCCCACCGGTCGGACGGGCGGCCATGGTGGCCACGGCCCCGGCGGCGAGGGCGGCCGTGGCGAAGTCGTGGCCGTCCACCCGGTTGCCCGGCAGCGCGACGAACAGCGCGCCCGGCCCGGCCTGGCGGGAGTCGATCACCACCGCGGTGACCACCGCCGTTGGGTCCGCGCCGCCGTCGAGCCGCCCGCCGGTGGCCGCGGCCACCTCGGCGAGGGTGAGCGGGATCACGGGCGCACCACCGGGCCCTCGCCGGGCTGCCCGTCCGGCCCGCCGACCCGGGCCCGGATCGCCCCCGCCAGCGCATCGCGGTCGTCGAACGGGGTCACCACGCCGTTCCGCTCCTGCCCGGTCTCGTGGCCCTTGCCGGCCACGACGACCGCGTCGCCCGGGCCGGGGGGGGGCGCCCGGGCGGGGGGGCCCCCCGCGCCCCCCCGGGGGT
>JADGHD010000021.1 GCA_019689615.1 Frankia sp.
GGGGCCCCGACCCCCCGCCCCCCCGCGGCGACGGCCGCGCGGGCCCGGGCCGGGGCGGCCCCCCCGCGCGCCGGGGGGGGGGCAGCGCGGCCCGCCGGCACCGACGCCTGGGACATCACCAACCGGGACGCGTTCGTCGAGGACGTGCGCCGCGCGCTGTACGCGTCGAAGGTGGTCGCCTACTCGCAGGGCTTCGACCAGATCGCCGCGGCGTCGCAGGAGTACGGGTGGGACATCGACCGCGGCGCGCTGGCCCGGATCTGGCGAGGCGGCTGCATCATCCGCGCCCGTTTCCTCAACCGCATCACCGAGGCGTACGAGCGCGACCCCGGCCTGCCGCTGCTGCTCGCCGACCCCTACTTCACGGAGGCGGTCGCGGGCGGCCTGTCCGCTTGGCGCCGCGTCGTCGCCCGGGCCGCCACCCACGGCGTGCCGACTCCGGCGTTCTCGTCCTCGCTCGCCTACTACGACGGGGTCCGCGCCGAACGCCTGCCCGCCGCCCTGATCCAGGCCCAACGCGACTTCTTCGGCGCGCACACCTACAAGCGGGTGGACCGGCCGGGCACGTTCCACACCGACTGGTCGGGCGACCGCAACGAGACGGCGGTCTGACCGCATCCTCATCCTCTACAGCCACGCAGATCCGGAAGAGCGCCACCACCGCCACAGAACCGCCCTCGCCGCAGCCACCCACTCGGCAGGACGACGCCGACCCGGCCCGTGCCATCAGCAAGACGCTCAACGCGCCCGCCCCCAGCGGCACAGCCGACCGTGTCGTGACCAGCCCACCGCGCCGCTGTCGGCTTGTTGTCCGGCGCCCCCGCGCACAACGACGGAAAGCCTGCCGAGCACCGCCTCCACGGCGTCGGGCTACGATCTCGCCGCGATTCCCGAACACAGGTCGCCAACCGGCCACCGAGCGCGGTGGGCGCCCGGAACCCGGTAGCGGGCAACGTGCGTGCCGGCTGGCGCGTCGGGAATGCCAGACATGCCGAGGGTCAGCCTGGCCCTCGGCCGATGGATGAGGGTGGGGGCGGCGAACTGATGGCGACGGCCAACGTCAGCGGGAACCAGGAGACGACAGCAACAGCCGGGCGTGCCGCGGATCCGGTTCCCCAGCAGGCTCGCCCAGGCCTCGCCCGCCGGCTCGCTCACCGCGTGCTGGGCGCTGCTTTGATCGTCACCGCGGTCGTGCTCGCCCCGGTGACGGCTGCGGCAGCGGCGACGCCGTCCGCGGCGAGCGCTCCGGCGGAGGACGGCGGGCGGGACGCCTCTGACCTCACCATCGGCGTGATCATCGTGGTGGCGATCGCGGTCGGGCTGTTCTTCCTCTACCGCACGATCCGCCGGCGCGTGCGCGGCTGATGGCGACCAGCGGCGCCGCTCCGGCCGGCCGGGCGCCAACCGCGCTGGTGACGGGTGCGTCCAGTGGCATCGGGCGGGCGTGCGCGGTCGCGCTGCGGGCGGCCGGCTACCAGGTGGTCGGGACCTGCCGGGACCCGCAGCGCCTGGCCGACCCGGTCGACGGGGTGCGGTACGTGTCGCTGGAGCTGGGCGACATGGCCAGCGTCGAGGCCGCGGCCGCCGAGGCGCTCGCGCTGCTCGGCGATGTGGGCGCGGTCGACCTGCTGGTGAACAACGCCGGGGAAAGCTGGGTCGGCTCGTTCGAGGAGACAGACGCCGAGACGCTCGCCCGCGTCTTCGCGGTGAACGTGATCGGAAGCGTCCGGCTGACCCAGCTGATGCTGCCGGGCATGCGCGCCCGCGGCTCTGGCCACGTCGTCATGGTCGGTTCGCTGCTCGCCGAGTTCCCGGTGGGCTACCGCTCGGCCTATGTCGCCTCGAAGGCGGCGCTGCGCGGGTTCACCCTGGCAGCCCGCCAGGAGCTCGGCCCGCTGGGCGTCAGGCTGTGCATCGTCGAGCCGGCCTACTACCGGACCGGCGTGCGCCAGAACCGCAAGGCCCGCCAGCCCGCCCCCGACTCGCCGTATGCCGCCGGATACGCCGCCGTGGCCAAGGCGACGGCCGCGGGCGACGACAAGGCCGGTGACCCGGCCGATGTCGCCGCCCGCATCGTCGAGATCGCCGGCGACCCCGATCCCGCGCCCATCTACGCCGTCGGCCGCACCGAGCCCTTCCTGCTCCAGGCCCGCCGCTTCCTGTCCAACCGCACCGTCGAACGCCTGATGATGCGCCGCTACGGCCTGCGCTGACCGGCCCGCCGAAAGCCCTGGCCGGCAGCCGGCTACGCCGACGTCGACAGCCGCACCGGAAGGGACTTCAGGCCGTTGTTCAGGTTGGAGCGGACGCGGACCGCGGGGCCGATCTGCTCGATGCCCGGGAACGTGGCCAAGAGCTCCTCGAAGAAGATCCGGCCCTCGAGGCGGGCGAGGTGGGCGCCCAGGCAGAAGTGCTCGCCCTTGCCGAACGAGAGGTGGCGGTTCGGGTTTCGGCGGATGTCGAACCGGTCGGGATCTGCGAAGACGGTCTCGTCCCGGTTGGCCGAGGTGAAGTAGACGGCTACCCGGTCACCGGCCCGGATCTGGGCACCGCCGACGACGGCGTCGGCCATGGCGGTTCGGCGGAAGTACTGCAGCGGATTCGCCCAGCGCAGGATCTCCTCGACCGCGCAGGGAATCAGCGACGGGTCGGCGCGCATGGCGGCGAGCTGGTCTGGATGGCGCAGCAGCGCCAGCAGCCCGGAGGACAGCATCGTCTGGGTGGTGTCGTTGCCGGCCGTGACCAACTGGACGAAGAAGCTGCCGTACTCGGCCGGGCCCATCCGCCGCCCGCCGAAGTCGGCGGCCAGCAGCAGGCTGGTCAGGTCGTCGCCCAGCGGCTCGCCCAGCCGACGGGCGGCGAAGGTGGCCGCGTACACCGCCATCTGCATGGTCGGCGTGACATCCCCGTCACTGCCGCCCGCGCTGATGTAGTCGTCGTCCTGGCCGCGGTTGTTCAGTTCGGACAGCCGGTGGATGTGGTCCCAGTCCTCGCGGGGCAGGCCCATGAGTTCACCGATCACCCGCGTTGGCAGCTGCCCGGCGACCTCGCTGACGAAGTCGACCTCGCCCCGCTCGGCAGCGGTGGCCATGATGTCCCGGGTGACCTGGCGGATCCGTTCCTCGAGCTTCCCGATCGCCACCCGGGTGAACCGGTGTGCCATCGGCTTGCGGTAGTCGCGGTGCCGCGGCGGGTCCATCGCCAGCAACATGCCCCGCATCTGCTCCAGCCGGTCGGGTGGCAGGTCGTCCAGCACGACACCGCCCTCCTCCGAGGAGAAGACCTCCGCGTCGCAGAGCACCTCCTCGCAGGCGGCATAGGACAGCACCGCCCAGTAGCCGGGGGCGGCCGCGCTGCCCGCCGGGGCCGGCTGCCAGCAGACCGGCGCGAGTCGGCGTAACCGCGCGAACTCCGCGTGCGGCGGGCCTGGCCGGAACGTGTCCGGGTCGTAGAGGTCGACGATCCCCTCGGTCGTGACGGCGGACGGCGGCGGCGTGGCCGGGGTGACCGGCGACGGCGGGCGGGTGGACGTCGTGATCACCGGCCTCACCCCACCAGAACCGCTGGACGGCCGAACCCCTGCGCCTCGCAGAGCGCCAGGTAGGCGTTGAGCGCCGACGTGCCGTCGGTGACCGACTCGACCGAGCCGTCCGCGGCCAGGTTCAGGTTGGCGCCGTACATCTGGAACCAGACCTGGGTGTTGTCCTCGACGCACTGCAGCGTGTGCACCGAGCCGGCCGGCTCGTAGAGGAACGAGCCGGCGCGGTTGACGTAGTCGTACTCCTTGTACTTCCACGCGCCAGAGACCGTGTAGCCGTACACCGGGCCCGTGTGCCGGTGCGTCGCCACCTCGTAGCCGGCCTGGAAGATGTTCTCGACGATCCACAGGCCCTCGTCCGGCCGGACCTGGATCACCTTCAGCCTGTTGCCCCAGCCGATCTCGACGAAGGGCAGGTCAGCCGCGCCGATATGGACCGCGGACGGCGCTCCCGTGCTGTCAAGGGTGGTCATGGCCGCTGTCTCGACCGCCTTTCCTGGCCTGGCTTCACGCGGGCCACTCGCCGGCCGCCGGGCCGCGCGACCGAGGCCGCGCGACCGAGGCCGCGTGGCCCGGCGAACGCGAGGTCCGCCGAGCCGGCAGCACGCATAGAACTCGTTCTACCGGCGAATCACGGCGCAGACGCTACGTCCGCCGCCACGACCGGTCAACAGAAACCCATCGGCCGGCCCCAGCACGGCCACGGCCCGGCCGCACCCGTATGCCGTCCTTCCCGCCCATG
Organism: Frankia sp.; assembly: GCA_019689615.1. Taxonomy (GTDB): domain Bacteria; phylum Actinomycetota; class Actinomycetes; order Frankiales; family Frankiaceae; genus Pseudofrankia. The sequence goes on from JADGHD010000021.1 coordinate 4,281, forward strand.
CCCGGCCGGCGACTCGGTCACCACATTCGCCCCGAAAGGGAACCCCACCGCACCGCACACGGACGGTCGGCTCGGACGACAGTCCCGGGACGACCGGCCGCGCGCCGACCGTCACGCAGCGCGACCGGCACCCACCGGCCACACCGCCGCCCGCCCGGGGCGTCGCCTAGCCGACTGTCGCGTCGCCGCCTGCGCCGACGGCGCCGGCCGGGCCGCGACAGCCGCCGGCGCATTCCGGATTTCCGGGGCAACGCCGCTGGTCGAGAGCCCGATTCCGGGAATGGCGTCCGGGCCGCCGCGCAGCCGGCCGCCGCCGCCGCGCAGAACCAGCGCCCATCCGGGCGCCACCCCGCCCACCGCCAACCTGTCGTCTCGATGACGACAGCCGTCAGAGCGCTTTCCGTGGCATTCCCTGGAATGGTCAGCCGGTACGATCTGGCCGCACCGGATCGGCGTTCCGGGCGTCGCGTGGCCGGCGTCGGATGGAGGAGAGGTGGACGATGACGTCGTCTGACGCGGGCGTCAGCAGCCGCGCGGCACCGCTGGGGGACAACGACCCGCGGATGCTGGGCTCGTACACACTGCTCGGCAAGCTTGGCCAGGGCGGGATGGGCACCGTTTATCTGGGCCGCAACGAGCTCGGCCGCGCCGTCGCCATCAAGGTGGTGCGCGCTGATGTCGCTGACGACCCGCAGTTTCGTGAGCGCTTCCGGCAGGAGGCGGCGACCGCTCGCCGCGTTGCCCGGGTCTGCACCGCGGAGGTGCTCGACTTCGACCCGGACGCGGCGCAGCCATACCTCGTCACCGAGTTCATCGAGGGACCCACGCTGCAGTCGTTCGTCGCGGCCAACGGCCCCCTGGCCGACGCGAACCTGGAGCAGCTCGCCGTCGGTGTGGCCGCCGCGCTGCGGGCCATTCACGCGGCCGGAATCGTGCACCGCGACCTGAAGCCGTCGAACGTGGTCCTCTCGCCGTTCGGCCCCCGGGTCATCGATTTCGGCATCGCGCGGGCGCTGGACTCGGCGTCGAACCTGACCGGCAATTTGCAGGCGCTGGGCACCCCGGCGTTCATGTCGCCCGAGCAGATCACCGGTGGGGCGATCAGCTCGAAGGCGGACATCTGGGCCTGGGGCGGCCTGGTCACCTACGCCGCGACCGGCCAGTACCCGTTCGGCACCGGCAGCGCCCAGGCGCTGCTGTACCGGGCGCTGAACGAGGAGCCGCGGCTGGACGGCGTCGACCCGGCGCTGCGCCCGATCGTCTGGGACGCGATGCGCAAGAACCCGGCCGAGCGCCCGACCGCGAGCCAGCTCATGGACCGGCTGCTCGGCAGCGAGGCCGAGCGGCAGTCCTCCACCGACGAGGCCGTCACCCAGGTGCTCGCCGACTGGCGGCTGCCACTGCCCGCCGGCGGTGCCACGCTCGGCCCGGGCGAGCGCACCGAGATGGCCACCCTCGCTGCGACCCGCCCCGGCTACGAGGCGGATACCGAGCTCGCCACCCGGCTGGCGGGCGGCCCGGTTCCCCCGGGCGCCGGGCCCGCGGTCCCCGGCCAGGGCACTCCCGGCGGCTACCCGCCGGCCGGTCCGGGCCAGCCCGGGCAGCCGGGCAAGCGCCGCCGCGCCCCGCTGCTGATCGGCGCCGCCGTGGTCGCGGTCCTCGCCGTGGTCGCCGCCCTCGTGGGGGTGCTGGCCAGCGGCGGCGACGACGGCAGCGGCGACGACCCCAGCGCGTTCCTGCCCCGCTCGGCGGAGCCGCTCGGCCTCGACCAGGTCGTCTTCGCCGTCCAGCGGCCGGGTGACTCCAGCCTCGACCTGGCGATCGCCCGGATCCCGGAGGGCGAAGGCCCCTTCGCCGACGAGAAGAAGATCGTCAGCAGCCCGGCCGACGACCACCTCCCGGTGATCACGCCCGACCGCCGGACCGTCATCTACACCGTGCACAGCACCCAGTGGGAGCTGTGGGCGGTCGCCGCGGACGGTTCCGGCCAGCCGGTCCAACTGCTGACCGAGGGCCCGGCCCGCAACCTCTCGGTCGCCCCCGACGCGCGGGCCTCGGTCTCGCCCGAGGGCAAGTTCCTGGTCATCCGGTCGACGACCGACGAGACCGGCCAGCCCAACACCGGCCTCTACATCGTCGCGATGGACGGCTCCTCCGTCCGCCGACTGGACACGAAGCCGCAGGCCACCGACCCGGCGTGGTCGCCGGACGGCGAGCGGATCGCGTACTGGTCGAACGAGACCGGCGGTGACCGGGGCTTCCTGGTCCTGATCCCGGCCGCGCCCGGTGGCGAGCCGGTCCGCCTGTTCCCGCAGGAGGAGTTCGACGCCGCCGGCCATCTGGACGCGGACCCGGCCTGGTCGCCGGACGGCAAGCTGCTGGCGTTCAGCCGGATGGTCAACGGTGACCCCGCGCGGCTGGAGGTCTACGTGGCCGATGTGAACACCAAGCAGGTCACCGAGATCACCCAGGAGCCCGGCGACGACCAGGACCCGGTGTTCGCGCCGCGCGGCAGCCTGCTGCTGTTCACCGGCGAGCGCGGGGCCCCGGGCGAGCGGCGGATCTATGTGACCGACTTCCGCAACCCGCGGAACCCGGACCGCGAGCTCACCCCCGAGGCCGGCTCCTACCGCCACGTCAAGTGGAGCGCGGGCTGACCCACTGACCCACCCCCGGCGGGGCCGCGCGGCTGGGGAAACCCGGACCAGCGAGGAACCCCGCCGGTGAGCGCCACGGAGGTCGACTTCACGAAGAGGCGCCCGGTGCCGCTCGTCTTGGGCGTTCGCGTCAGGCGTTCGCGCCGAAGACGTGCTCGCGCCGGTGCGCCTCGACCGCGAGCCGGGTCTCCTCGGCGACCAGGTCGGCGTTGAGCGCGGCCGCCGCCGTCAGGCCGGCGGCGGCGGCCGGCAGCACGGAGGCCTGGAGGTCGGTGACATTGCCGGCGACGAACACTCCGGGCACCGACGTCGCGCCGGTCGGGCCGGCCTCGATCCGGCAGCCGACGGCGTGCTCGCCGATCAGCAGGTCGACGGGCCGCAGTCCCAGCGCGGCGAGCAGGTCGGCGCGGGCGGCCATCCGCGCCGCGACCGTCACCGCCCGGCGCGGCACGACCCGGCCGCCGACCAGTCGGACGCCGGTGACCGCGCCGCCGTCGCCCAGCTCCACCGCGGCCACCTCGCCGTCGACGACCGTGACGCCGCGGGCGGCGAGCTGCTCGGCCTCCGCCTCGCCCAGCGCCGCGGTGTGCCGGAAGAGGACGACGTCGGCGCTCCACTGCCGCCACAGCAGCGCCTGGTGGACGGCGAGCGGCCCGGTGGCCAGCACGCCGATCGGCTGGTCGCGGACCTCCCAGCCATGGCAGTACGGGCAGTGCAGCACGCCGCGCCCCCAGCCCTCGGCGAGCCCCGGCAGGTCCGGAAGCTCGTCGACCAGCCCGGTCGCGACCAGCACCCGCCGCGCCACCACGGTCCGCTCCCCGCCGACGTCCACCAGGAACTCCAGGGCGTCGCCGTCGCCGTGGCGGTCGACAGCGGTCACCGTCCCGGCCAGGAACTCGCCGCCATAGCCGGCCACCTCGGCCCGGCCGGCGGCCAGCAGCTCCGCCGGGGGCGTGCCCTCGCGGCCCAGGTAGTTGTGCACGTGGCCGGCGCGCGCGTTGCGCGGCTCGCCGGAGTCGATGACCAGCACGGACCGGCGCGCCCGGCCCAGCACGAGCGCGGCGGACAGCCCGGCGGCCCCGCCGCCGACGACCACCACGTCGAATGCCCGCGCGCTCTGCTCGGATGGCCGCGGGCTCTGCTCGGTGTGCGTCTGATCGGTCGTCATGGTGTGCCCTCCGCTCGGTTGGCACGGTCCCGTCTGGGCTCCGTCCGGCGTGTCGGACCTTCCGCCAGGGCCGGCCGGTTTGACAAATAAAGTTGCCGGAATGGCAAACTGGCGCGGTGAGGGACGACCTGCCTTCGGTGGACGGTGAGCCCGACCTGGATGTCGACGACGTGCTGGCGGCCGTCGGGCCACGGCTGCGCGCGCTGCGCCAGCAGCGCGGCGTGACGCTACCCCAGTTGTCCAAGGCGACCGGGATCTCGGTCAGCACCTTGTCCCGGCTGGAGTCCGGCCAGCGGCGGCTCACCCTGGAGCTGCTGCTCCCGCTGGCCAGGGCGCACCAGGTGCCCCTCGACGAGCTGGTCGGCCACCCGCCGACGGCGGACCCGCGCGTCCACGCGCGCCCGTTCGAGCGGAACGGGATGACGTTCGTCCCGCTCACCCGCCAGCCCGGCGGCCTGCGCGCCTACAAGATGATCATCCCGCCGGGCTGGCCGGGGCGCGAGCCGGAGCAGCAGGTCCACGAGGGTTACGACTGGCTCTATGTCCTGTCCGGCCGGCTGCGGCTGCTGCTGGGCGAGCACGACCTCCTGCTGGCCGCCGGGGAGGCGGCCGAGTTCGACACCCATGTCCCGCACGGCTTCGCCAACCCGACGCCGTACCCGGTCGAGGTTCTGTGCATCTTCGGCCCGCAGGGCGAACGCCTCCACATGCGTGCCCGCCCGGCGTCGCCTGGCCACCAATAGCCGAAGCGGCCACCGACGCTGCCGGCGCCCTGGCCGTATGCGGGTTATACCCCTGCGGGTATGCTGCCAGTGGCGATGGAGGCTGGGTCGGAGGTTGCCATGCAGGTGGACGAGGACGCGGTGCGGGCCGTTCTCAATCGGCTTCGTCGTGCGCAGGGGCAGCTTGCCGGTGTCATCGCCATGATCGAGGCGGGGCGCGACTGCAAGGACGTCGTGACCCAGCTGGCGGCGGTTTCGCGTGCGCTTGACCGGGCGGGCTTCAAGATCGTCGCCAGTGGCATGCGTCAGTGCCTGGCCGCCAAGAACGCCGACGAAGCGCCCATGACGGAGGCCGAGCTCGAGCAGCTCTTCCTCGCCCTGGCCTGACGCTGGGCGGGGGCCGTCCCGCCGGATCGGGGTGTTCGTCGCGGCGCGCGCCGAGCCGATGACCTGGATCATCCGGACAGCCGGCGCCCCGGGGCCTGCCCGTCGCGCCGTCAGTCCTTGCCGGCGGCGGTTCCGGCGGCGATGGTCTCGGCCTCGGCGACGAGGGCTGCCACGGCTGCGTCCAGTCGGGCGCCGGCTTCCGCGGCGACGGGGGCCAGTTCGGCGCGGCCGGTGAGAGCGACCATGGTCGTGGGGTCGAGGACCTCGATCGCCGTGCGGTCGCCGTCGGCGCGGACGACGACGTTGCAGGGCAGTAGCAGCCCGATCTGCCGGTCGACGCCCAGGGCGCGGTGGGCCAGGGGCGGGTTGCAGGCGCCGAGGATGACGTAGTCCTCCATGTCCTCGCCGAGCTTCGCCTTCATCGTCGCGCGCACGTCGATCTCGGTGAGCACTCCGAAGCCCTGAGCGGCGAGAGCGGCTCGCACCAGGCGCACTGCCTCACCGTGTGTCAGAGCAACCCTCACTCTGCGTCCGTAATCCATCGTCCTCGCTCCTCCTTTCGATGCTGCTGGCTACTCTGCGCTGCGCCTCTCGATACCCCGCCGGGTATAGCATACCCTCCCGGGTATTGCGCGGCCGTGCTGACGACGGCCACGCGGACATCTCGCCCGCGACGCACTCGGGAGGAACAGGGCAATGACGGAAGCTCCGCCGCTGGCGCGGGACGGGGACGTGACGGACTCCGCGGCGGCCGCTGGTCGAGCCGACGGGTCGCCTGCCGCCGGCTCGTCTGGACCGCTTGGCCGGCTCGGAATCTGGACGGTTCGGCACGGCCGGGCCGTCACGATCGCCTGGCTGGTGATCGTCGTCGTCCTCGGGGTGTTCGCCCCACGAGTGGAGAAGACGCTGTCCGGCGCTGGCTGGCAGGCGAACGGTTCGGAGTCGGTACAGGTGCGCGAGCGGGCCGGCGCCGAGTTCGCCGGGGCGAACAGTGCCGCCCTGATGGTGGTCGTGCGCACCACCGAGGCGGTGACCGGCCCGGTGGGCCAGGAGGCGATCGCCGCGGCCAGCGCGCTGCTACAGGCCGACCCGCGGGTCCGGGCGGTCGGGCAGCCACAGATCGCGCCAGACGGTCATACCGCCGTTCTGCTGGGCGGCGCGGCGGCGTCGACATCGGACATGGTGCGCGCCGCCGACGACCTCGAACAGCCGCTGCGCGCCCTGAACGGGCCGGGCGTGACCGTCTCGCTGACGGGGGCGTCCGGGATGTGGGCGGACTTCAACCGGGCAAACCTGGAGGCAATGCTGCACTCCGAGCTGATCAGCTGGCCGGTGACCTTGGCGATCCTGGTGCTGGCGTTCGGCTCGCTGGTCGCCGCCGGTCTGCCGTTGCTGCTGACCCTCGCTGGCCTCGTCGCTGCCGCCGGGAGCCTGACTCTTCTGGCCGAGCTGTTCGACGTGTCGATCTGGGCGATGAACTTCGCGATGATGTTCGCGCTCGCGCTGGGAATTGACTACGCGCTGTTCATGGTCGTCAGGTTCCGGAACGCACGCTTCGGCCGCGGGGCGGACCCGGTCGCGGCGGTCGCCGAAACCATGGACACCGCGGGCAAGGCGGTGGCGTTCTCCGGCCTGACCGTGCTGGCGAGCCTGTCCGCCGTGATGCTCGTTCCCTCCCCGGCGTTCCGCTCGATGGCCGCGGGAATCATGCTCGCCGTCGTGTTCGTCCTGGCGGCGAGCCTTACCCTGCTGCCGCCCCTGCTCGCCCGGCTGGGTGACCGCGTCAACGCGGCCGCCCTGCCCTGGGTGCGCCAGGGTGAGCACCGCTCAGCCCGCTTCACCCGGTGGGGCGAGCGGCTCTGGCGCCGGCCGGCGCGCTACGGGCTGACCGCCTTCATCCTGCTGGCCGCCCTGGCGGCACCCGTCATCGGCCTGCGTACCGGGATGCCCTCGATCACGGTCGTGCCGCCCGATGCCTCCTCCCGCGTCGGCTACACCCACGTCGCACAGGCGTTCGGGCCGGGCGCGCCGGGCGCGCTGCAGGTCATCGCGCCGGCCGAGGAACTCGGCCAGGTTGAACGGGTCCTGGCCGCCGACCCCGGGATCGCGCACGTGTCGCCCGCGTTGGTGTCCGCGGACGAGCGGGACGTCCTGGTGCAGGCCACTCCGACCGTCGACCCGTCCGACCCCGCGCTGTCGGCGGTCCTGGACCGGCTCCGGGCCACCCTCCCGCCGGCCGCCCTTGTCGGCGGCGCCGCGGCCGAGAACCTCGATCTGCACCAGCTGCTGTCCGACCGCACCCCACTCGTGCTGGCGGCGGTGCTGGTCATGGGCTTCCTGCTGCTGCTCGTGGTGCTCGCCGCACCGCTCGCTGCCGCCCTCGGCGTGCTGACCAACCTGCTCGCCACCGGGGCGGCGTTCGGCGTCGCCCGGCTCGTGTTCGCCGACGGGCACGGTGCTGACCTGCTCGGCTTCACCCCGCAGGGCTTCCTGGACGCCTGGGGTCCGATCTTCTTCTTCGCGATGATCTTCGCGATCGCGATGGACTACACGGTCTTCCTGCTCGCCTCGGCCAAGGAGCACTGGGAGCGTTCCGGTGACGCCCGCGAGGCGGTGGTCGGCGGGCTTGCCCACTCCGGCCGGGTGATCTTCGCCGCTGCGGCCGTGATGGTGGCGGTCTTCTTCACCTTCGCGTTGTCCGGGCCGTTGCCGCCGAAGGAGATGGGGATCATCCTCGGGGTCGCCGTGCTGCTGGATGCCGCCCTCGTCCGGCTGGTCCTGCTTCCCGTCCTGCTCCGGCTGGCCGGCCCGGCCGCCTGGCACAGCCCGGCCTGGCTGCGCCGCGTCCTGCCGCGGATCACGTTCGCGCACTGATCCCGCGCTTGGCGGGGCGCGCAGTGGCCGCGCCCCGCCGACCGCGGCAGACCAGACCGGCACCACCGTCGACCACATCGCGCGCGTCGGCAACGACTGGCCCACCGGACATCCGCGGTGCCCTCGCCGCCGGCTGCCGCGCCCTCTGGTTCAACCCGCGGGCCAGAGGTCCGACCGAGTCCGCGGGAGACCGAACGGGATCGAGCAGGTTCGACGGTGCCAAGACGAGAACGGCGCCCGTCCTCGGGGAGAGGACGGGCGCCGTCGAGGTCCTGCCGGTCAGGCCCGTAGGGCGGTTGGTCAGCGGCCGGGGCCGGCGCCGGCGGGTACGACCGGGCGGCGGGCCTTGCCGGTCTTCGGGTCCATCCGGCGGACCAGGACCGAGGTGAGGATGACGCAGACGACGCCCACCGCGGTCCCACCGACCAGGTCGGTGATGAAGGTCTTCTTGCTGTGCTCGAACAGCGGGTCGACCTTGGCCCGGGAGTTGACCAGCTTGCGCTGGTCCTCCGGCACGCCGGCCGCCTCGAGCTGCTCACACGGCACGAACTCCGGCGGCTGGGTAGCCGACCCGATGCACTCGCCCGCGCGGTTGAGCTTGTTGAGGTCGGTGACCGAGGCCATCGCCGCGTAGCCCCAGCGCGCGGGGGTGATGTAGGCGATCTGCTGAAGACCGGGCGTGCCGTGGACCGGCACGATACCGGCGCTGAACACCAGCTGGGCCATGGTCAGCAGCACCAGCAGCGGCATCGTCTTGTCCGCGTTGTCCACCATCGCGGACACGACCAGGCCGAACATCGCCGACGCCAGCGACACCATGATTACCGCGATCAACATTTCGATCAGCGGATTACCCAGAATGATCGCTTCTGGCATCGGGTCACGGCCGACGAGCGCGATCAGGGTGAACGGAATCGCCTGCAGCGTCGTGATCAGCGTCAGCACGAAGACCTTGGAGCCGACGTAGGCCGTGCGTGACAGGCCGATGGAGCGTTCTCGTCGATAGATCGCCCGTTCCTTGACGATCTCTCTGACGGAGTTCGCCATGCCCATGAACACGGCACACAGCACCATGATCAGCAGTACGGTGCCTGCGCCGGCATTGGGTCCGTCTTCGGCTACCCCGAACCCGTCTGGGATCGCGCGTGGGATCGCGCCCAGCAGGAACGGGAAGACCATGATCAGTCGTAGGTACGACTTGTCCGAGGCCACGACCGCGAGTGCGCGGCGGCCCAGCGTGTACAGCTGCTTGAGGACCGGCTGCTGGCGGATGCTCGGCAGTTCCTCCGGAGCCGGCCGGGCCGAGGGCGCGGTGACCGACGCCGCCACGTAGTGGCGGGACTGCTTGAACCGCGCCGCCGACTCCGCGCCCGGCGTCGACTCCAGCATCAGGAAGACGTCCGGGTAGTCCTTCTTCGCGAAGAACGGCAGCGCGTCCTGCGGCGGGCCGAAGTAGGCGACATAACCGCCGGGCGCCAGGACGAGGACGAAGTCACAGAGGTCCAGCTGCGCGACGCTGTGCGTGACGACGATGACCGTACGGCCGTCGTCCGCCAGCTTGCGCAGGGACTCCATGACGTTCTTGTCCATGCCCGGGTCGAGACCGGAGGTCGGCTCGTCCAGGTAGAGCAGGGTCGGCTTGGTGAGCAGCTCCAGCGCGACCGACGTCCGCTTGCGCTGACCACCGGACAGCTTCGACACGACGGTGTTCGCGTGCTGGGTCAGGCCCAGCTCGGCGAGCACCTCGTCCACCCGGGCGCGGCGCTCCGCCGGGGTGACGTCCGGCGGGAACCGCAGCTCCGCACCGAACTCGAGCGCCTTGCGCACGGTCAGCGAGGTGTGCAGCAGGTCGTCCTGCGGCACGTAGCCGATCCGGCGGCGGAGCTCGTCGTACTCGGAGTAGAGGTCCCGGCCGGCGTAACGCACCGTGCCTTTGTCCGCGGGGCGGAAGCCGGTGAGCGCGTTGAGCAGCGTCGACTTGCCGGCGCCCGACGGGCCGACGACGCCGAGCAGCGCGCGTCCCGGAAGCCGGAACGTCATGTCGTGCATGAGCTGCTTCTGGCCGGCCCACACGCACAGGCCGTCGGCCTCGAAGCTGACGTCACCGGAGTCGATGTACTCGACGAGCTGGTTGCCTTCCAGCTGGAAGACGTGGTGGCCGACGGCGATGACGGCGTTCGGCGGCACCCGGACGGGCCGGGCGACCCGGTTTCCGTTCAGGAACGTGCCGTTGGCGGAGCCGAGGTCGACCAGGTCGACGTTGTTGCCACGAACGGCCAGCTGGGCGTGGTGCCGCGAGGCCAGCAGGTCGGAGACGACGATGTCGTTGTCCCGGGCCCGGCCGATCGTCATCGTGCCCTGGCGCAGCGGGTAGACGTTGTGCCGCTCGTGCTCCTGCTCCAGCTGCAGCGGGCCGCTGCGGTCCGGGAGCTGGTAGGGCTCGTCGGGGTAGTCCCAGTGACGGCCCTGCGGGCGGGAACGGCTCGGCCCGGTCTGCCGCGGCGGCGTGTAGCCGGTCTGGTTCGGCAGCATGGTCTGCATGTCCGAACCGGTGTCGTAACCGTGGTCGTACCCGCCGCGCTGCATCGGGAAGTCGACGAAGACGACGACCTCCGGGCCGGTCGGCGTACCGAGCCGGAACCGGGCCTCGCCGCCGCGCAGGTCGATGTATCCCGGCGGCATCCGCTGGCCGTCCAGCCAGGTGCCGTTGGAGCTGACGTCGCGCGCAGCCCAGCCGCCGCCCCGGGACGGCTCAATAATCAGGTGTTCACGGGAGACCTTGTCACCCGTGACAACGAAGTCGGCGCCGCGCGCGCGACCGATGACAAACCGCTGGCTGCTGGGGGGCACGGCGACCTGGCCGGCCTCCCTGCTGCTGACCCTCAGAACGGCCGTGGACACGTGTCTCCCCCTTCACGACGGGACGCCGGCCGGCCATCCTCCGACCCTGATTCCCGACTGCCTGCCACTGGTCCGTCCGGTGCGGCTGTTCCGCTCGCGGCCCCCATCCAGCCGCGCGACGGCGTTGCCACGGAACCACCCTCGTCTCGAAACGACCGATCTTGCGGGATGACCGGATAGTAGCGTCGAGCAGCCTGCACCCCGTGGGCCGGGTGACCGCTCGACTGTTCAGGCGAACCCGTGGCCACAGGCGTTCCCGGGCGCCACGGCCCGCTGGCTCGCCGGGAGCGTGCGCTCACGCACACCCCTTGGCGCACAGGTTCGACAACCACCATCCGAACTCCCGCCTCTCTTCCTGGGCGCCGGCCAGGCGGTGGGGACCGCCGGCGACGACACCCACGTTCGTACGCGTACGCGCTGTGACGACCGTACCGATCCGCTGCCTGAGTTTTCGGATCGGACCGGTACGAGCATCCTCTCGTCTGGACTCCTTGTAAGGGCCGTGTCGCGGAAGCGACCCGAGGTCCGGGGCGACCGCCGCTACGGCCGGGGAACCGATGCCAAGCCGGCAGTCCGGCCGGCGCGCACCGGCACGGCGCAGGACCGCCGACGATCACGCTCAGTAATCGCCGACGACCGCGACGGCGCGGCAGTCGGCCAGCGACGAGCGCTGGCCGACCAATCCGCGCACCGGGCCACCGCAGGCTGGCAAGCCAGCCCAAACAACCCGGGACAGACCCGGGACGGGCCTCTACCGGCCGGCTGACGGGTCAGCTGGCCGGGAGCACGACGTCCCGGGCGCTGCCGCTGAGCTCGAGCCCGGCCGACGTGGTCCCCGCCTTCTCGATCCTGACGTCGAAGGGCAGCTGCGGCAGCGGGAGTTCCACGCTGCCCAGCGACAGCCCGCCGGGAATGTCAATACCGAAGTTCACCGACCCGGCCAGCTCCAGGGATTCCGGGACCAGGGTGACCCTGCTGTCCTGCACGCTGAACGTGGCGACGCCGCCGATCTGCTGCTCGCCCAGCAGCGGCACCGACACGGTCGCCGTGATCCGCACGCTCCTGCCGCCATCCACCGGTTCCAGCACGATCGCGCCCGGCTGGTCGGCAAGGTAGGCGTTCAGGTCCTCGTACGTCATCAGGACGGTGGCCTCGACCTTGTCCACCGGCACCTGGCCGACGTTGTCACTGATCGCGTCACCGAGCGGGACGTGCACGCCGTGCAGGTGCGCGTCCACGCTGGCGATCCGCGGCCCTGGCGTCGGGATGCCGTCGAGCGCGACGCCGATGTCCTTGTACTTCCCGAACAGCACCTGGGTGAGGAACGGGAAGCCACCGATGCTGACCGAACGCACCGTCGGCGGGGTCTGCCCGGGCTCCAGGTTCTCGGCGACGCTCGCCTCGACCTTCTCGCGCATCACCTTCTTGGCGATCGAGGCGCCGACCCGGTCGCCGACCACCGCCAGCACCAGCAGCACCAACACGACGACCGCGGCGATGATCCGGCGACGGCGCCGCCGCCGCGGCCTGGCCGCGGGCGGCTGCTCGCCGGCACCGGAGTCCCAGTCGCCTGGCGGGCCGGCCGGTGGGCCGCCGGCGTCGTGCGGGGGCCGGGCGACCGCGTCCGCCCAGCCGTAGCCGCCGCCGGGCGTCGACGTGGGGTGGCCGCCGGGCCCCTGGCCCGGATCCCCCGGCCGCGCCGCCCGCAGCTCGCCGGTGCCGCGGCCGGTGTAGCTGGGCTGGTCGCCGGTGCTCGCACCGCCGGAGCGGTCGCCGTAGCGCAGCCGCTCGGTCGCGTCGGCGGGGTCGGCGCCCAGGCGGGCGGTCGGCCCGCCGCCGCGCGGCGCGTACGGGTCGTGGGCGTCCGGGTCGACCCGCCCGATCCGCTCCGTCGGCCGGTCGGTGCCGGCCGGGCGGCGCGCGGGGGGGTCGGCCGGGCGGCGCGCGGCGGAATCGGGGCGGTCGGCCGGGCTGGTGCGCGCCGGGCGCGCCGGCGGGGCCGGCGGCGGCAGCTGGCCTGGCCGGGGCGTCGGGTAGCGCTCGGCCGGCGTGCCCGGCTGGGAGGTGTACCCGGGGGCGCCGGGGACACCGTTGCCGCCGGGGCCGCGCCTGGCGGCCGGCTGGAACCAGTCGGCCGGCGGCGGCGGGCCTGCCGGGCGGAACGACTCGGCTGGCGGCGGCGGGCCGCTGGGCGCGCCTGGCCGTGGCCGGCCGCCATGGACGGCGCCGTCCCGCCGGGAGCCGCCGGTGGCGGGCGGGCCAGCCGCCGGGCGGATCTGGGTCGCCTCGTCGTCGTAGTCGTCGTCTGGTCGGTTCACGGGGTCAACTCCCATCGGGGACGCGCCGGCCCACGCGCGCGAGGATTTCCCCACCCCGTCGGCTCATCTTTCGGATCGTCCCACGTCCACGCCGATCCGCGAGCCCCGTCCGGCGATCGTCTCTGTCTCCCGCGATGTCGGCTGGCCGACGCCGCGAGACCTACCGCAACCACGCAGTGGTCGCCCACTGTCCGCCGTCGTCAGCCCGCGTGTCGACCAAGCTCACCGCAGCGGACAGGCGGGCATCAAGAGGATGCCGCGGGTTGGGCCGGTCATCCTCCGGACAGCGGTTCAGACCTCGAGCGGCAGCGTAGCCGGGCGACGACGCACTGGTGGCGGAGCGAGCCGGAAAACCTCGCCTCGCGGCGCCGTGTAGGCGTGCCAGAAGTGGTCAGCGACGGCATCCGGGGACAACGGCCCGCCTGCGCCGACCTTGCCGTCCAGGACCACCGTGCGCAGCCGCACCCCCTGGTCGGCCAGCGCCGGCGCGACGGCCGCGCCGAGCGCGGCCAGCCCCGCCTTGCCGACGGCCAGGGCGAACCGCCCACCGGGCGGCTCGGTGCGGGCGCCGGCCACCGTGACCAGGATCGTGGCGCCGACCCGGTCGACCAGCAGCGGCGTGGCCACCTGCAGGGCGGTGAGCGCGCCGGTGACGTTGACGGCCAGCGTCTGGTTGAGCACGTCGGCCGGGATGGAGAACGCGGTGCCACGGATGCTCAGCTTGGCGTTGTAGACGAGCACGGTCAGCCCGCCGATGTCGGCGGCCAGCCGCTCCAGCGCCGCGGCGAAACCGAGCGCGTCCGTCACGTCGGCCACGGCGGCGCGCATGGTCAGCCCGGCCTCGGCCAGCTCCGCGGCGACCCGGTCCAGCGTGTCAGCGGACCGCGAGATCGCGCCGAGCCGGAACCCCTCCCGGCCGAACCGGGCCAGCAGTTGGCCGCCGAAGCTCGCGCCCGGCCCGACCAGGACCAGGCCGCGGCTGGGTGGCGCGGCGTCCGGCGGCTGGGCGTCCGCCAACGGCACGGCCGGGTCCGCCACGGCCGCGGGCGCGGGTGCCGCCGCCCTGGCCGGCCGCGGGGCCGGCTGGGTCACCGGCGCGGCGGAGCGGCGATCCGGTGGCATACGTCGCATCCTGGCCCGTCCTGCGCCGGCCGTGGGCGCGCTCCCGGAAAGAACGGATCAGACGGCGGCTGCGCGCTCCCGGGCGGCCCGCTCGGCGGCGGCCTGGGCCCGCAGCGGAGCGCACTTCCGGTAGAAGTACACGATCGGCGGGATCACGATCAGCGGCGGGATGAGCATCAGCAGGCCGAAAATGATCACCGCTCCGATGACTTCCACTCCGCACCCCTCTGCTGCTACCGCCCTGTGGCGCTGCTACCGCCTTGTGGCGTCGTCAGCGTACCGGGAGGCACCGACACAGTCCCGAGCCCCGGTGCCCTCGACGTCCGATGTGACCCACACCGCCGCGGTGGGCCGGCGGCGCGGCCGGCTACGGGATCAGGATGCCGGGGTTGAGGATGCCGACCGGGTCGACGGCGGCCTTGACGGCGCGCAGGACGGCGACGCCGACGCTGCCGACCTCGGCCGCGAGCCAGGGGCGGTGATCGGTGCCGATGGCGTGGTGGTGGGTGACCGTCCCGCCGGAGGCGACGATCGCCTCGGTGGCCGCCGTCTTGACCCTGGCCCACAGCCCGGCCCGGTCGGGGGTGTGCCCGGCGACGACCGTGTAGTACAGCGACGCCCCGGTCGGGTAGACGTGCGAGACGTGGCAGAGCACGACGGCCGGCACCCCGGCGGCGGCGAACTCCCCGGAAATCCTGTCCCGGACGGCCGCGTAGAGCTTCTCCAGCCCCGACCAGAACGTCGCCGTCTCCAGGGTCTCGGCGAACATTCCGGCGTCGAGCAGCGCGTCCCGCAGGTAGGGCCCGTGGAAGCGGCCGCGCAGCCACTCCTCGCCGACCTCGGTCCCCAGCGCCCGCGCCCCGCGCGCCCGCAGCAGCCCCGCCACCTCCGCCGCCTGCCGCTCGACCCGGTCCGGCTCCCCCTCATGACCCAGGAGCAGGTAGCAACCGCCTTCCCCGCCCGT
>JADGHD010000565.1 GCA_019689615.1 Frankia sp.
CCAGGAGGAGGTCGACCACTTCTGGTACGGCCTGACCGCGGACGGCGGTGAGGAGGGGCCGTGCGGCTGGCTGAAGGACCGCTTCGGCCTGTCCTGGCAGATCGTTCCGGTGGTGCTGCACGAGCTGATCAGCGACCCGGACCGGGACCGGGTCCAGCGGGTCACCCAGGCGATGCAGCGCATGCGCCGGCTCGACATCGCCGAGCTGTGCCGCGCCGCGGCGGGCGCCCCGGCGTCGTGGCCGGCGTAGGCGCGCACCGCGGTCACGGGAACCGGGGCGGGGTGCCCCGATGGGAACAGCCCGGCCGGGCGGGTGCGCGGACCGCTAGCGGGCCTGGCGCAGTTGACGCAGGCGCGCGGTCGCCGCGGCGCGGACCCGGTTGGTGAGCGTGGGCGGCGGGTCCTGCGAGCCGGGGGCGCGGTGCCAGGTGACGGTCAGCCCGGCGCGCTGGCCGAACCGCTCCAGGTGCCGGCCGACGACCTCCTCGACCTCACCCAGCGCGGTCGTCGTCGCGGCATCGGCCGCGAGCGTCAGCACGCCGTCCCCGCTCGTCAGCAGGCAGCTGCCGCCGTTGCCGAAGAGCAGCCGGACCGCGCCATCGCCCTCCTCGCGCACCTCGGCCCGCCGGCCGAGGTGGGAGGCGAGCTGCTTGGCGTAGCGGGCCGGGGCCTCGGTGGAGACGTCCGCCCGGGATGTGTACGGACCGCCGGTCATGGCACCCCCTGCTGTGGCCCGTCGCTGGGGCCCGCTGCTGCTGCTGGGGCCCGCTGCTGTGGCCCCCTGCTGTGGCCCGCGCCCGGCGGCACGGCCCCAGGCCCAGCATAGGGAGCGGCGGCGCCGGGCTACCCCGCGCGGCGCAGCGGCCGGGCCGGCACCGCGTACTGGCGGCGGGCCCGGACGCTGACCAGCTCGCGCTCCGGGTAGCGCAGGGCCGTCAGCGCGCCACCGAAGCAGCAGCCGGTGTCCAGGCAGACGGTGTTGTTCACCCAGCCGGGCTCGGCCATCGGGGTGTGCCCGTAGACGACCAGCGCCCGGCCGTGGTACTCCCGGGCCCACGCCAGGCGCACCGGCAGCCCGTACTCGTCGCGCTCGCCGGTGACGGCGCCGAACAGGGCGAACTGGCGGACCCGCGGGGAGTCGCGGCCCTGGTACTCCTCCTTCAGCCCGGCGTGCGCGACGACGAGCCGGCCGTCGTCGAGCACCAGGTGCGCGGGCAGCCCGGCGCAGAAGGCGAACGCGGCGTCCTGGAACGAGGGCGGCTCGGCGGCCAGCAGCTCCAGCGTGCGCCGCAGGTTGCGGCCCGGCCGGACCGGCCGGTCGAGCTGGACCGCGATCGGCGGCGCCGCGCCGCCGCGCCGCTCGCGCAGCACGCGGACCAGCTTGAACTCGTGGTTGCCGGCGACGACCAGCGCGTCGCCGCTGGCCACCATCCCCATGACCAGCCGCAGGGTGCCCGCCGGGTCCGGGCCGCGGTCGACGAGGTCGCCCACGAACACCGCCCGCCGCCCGCCCGGGTGGTGCGCGCCGCACGCCCGGCCCTCGTCGTCCCTGGCGATCTGGTAGCCGAGCCGGCCGAGCAGCTTCTCCAGCTCGTGGCGGCAGGCGTGGACGTCGCCGACGATGTCGAACGGCCCGTGCTCAGCCCGCCGGTCGAACGGCTCCGGCTCGACCACCACGCTCGCCCCGGCCACCACCTCCGGGCCGCGCAGCACGTGGACGGCGGCGAAGCCCTCGGCTGCCAGGCCCGGCAGGCTCGCCAGCAGCTCGGCGTGCTGCCGGCGGACCACGTCGGCGCCCACCCGGCGGCCGCGCCCCGTGGCGCGCCCGACCGCCAGCTCCTCCGGCAGCTCCAGCACCACCGCCACCGCCGGCACGTCGTGTTCCGCGGCCAGGGCCAGCAGCGGCGCCCGCGCGGACCGCTCGACGTTGGTCGCGTCGACCACCGTGAGCCGCCCGGCCGCCAGCCGGTGCCGCACGATCAGGTGCAGGATCTCGAACGCCGCCGCGGTCGCCGACTGGTCCCGCTCGTCGTCGGCGACGGCCGCGCGCAACGCGTCCGACGAGACGATCTGCGTCGGCCGGAAGTGCCGGGCGGCGAACGTCGACTTGCCGCTGCCGGCCGTGCCGACCAACACGACCAGCGACAGCGCCGGCAGCCGCAGCGTGGCGCCCGTTCCCGCCGCGGACGGGCTGGCCGCTCCCGGCGGCGCCGGCTCGGCCGCGCTCGCGGGTGTGGGCGTGGCGGCCGCGGGTGGCTGGGCGCGGTCGGCGGCATCGTCAGCCGGGCTGGCGGCTGGTCGGCGCCGGCCGGGCAGGGCGCGGCGCCAGCGTGCCCGCCATGGGGCGGAGCGCCTCGCCGCGGCGGCTGCCGGTGCCACCGAGCCGGCGGCGGGGCCGTCCTGACCGGCCGGGCCGGCGTCGCGCCCGGTCGGTTCTGGCGGCTCGGCCGGCGCGGCGCTCGGGCCTGACTCGGTCGTCGCCTCGGCGTCCCCGGCCGGCGCGGCCGGCCCGGTCGGCTCGGTCAACCCGGTCGGCTCGGCCAGCCCGGTCGGTTCGGCCAGCCCGGCCGGCAGGGTCAGCCCGGCCGGCTCGGCTCGTCCGTCTGGCTCGGCCGCTGCCGCGGGCTCGGCGCCGGGCCAGGCCGCGCGCTCGGGTCTCGGCCCGGCCTTGGCTTTCCTCAAGCGGTACACCGCGTGTCCTTCCCCGGCGGCATCGCGCCTGCGCCCCGCTCGCGGCCGGTCGGCGTCACCCGGTCGTCCGCGTCGGGCGGTTGGTCCCAGAGTACGGCCGGTCGTCCGACCTCGATCAGGCGCGCGCCAGCCGGCCGGCGTGCGGGCGGGCGGCGGGTGTTGCCCGGTGTCGGCGTGGCTCACCAGCGTGGGCTGGCGTCCGCGCCGGATCGGCGCGGACGGGTTCGTTGTGATGGCGCGCGGCTGTCCGTCAGTTTCTGGTGACCGCGCTGAGGCGGCGCGGCGGGAGTGCGGTGTGCCGGCTGTGACCCACCGCTCGCGCACGGCCTCCTGATCCCGCCGGCGCTGCCGGCGTGGTCGGCCGTGCCCCGCCGCGCCCCACCGGGCGGAGGCTCCGGATCGCCCCGCCCGGCCCAACCTGTCGAAGGAGCGTTCATGCCAACCATGTCCTGCCCGACGCCGCCCCGCGCCTGCGCCGCGCCAGCCGACGCCAGACCGGCGGCCGCGGCCAGGCCGGCGAACCCGGCGTCCGGCTGGCTGCGCAGCAGCTACTGCGCCGACCACCTGCCGAGCTGTGTGGAGGTCGCGTTCGGGCCGACGGGGGTCTTCGTGCGGGACTCCAAGGACCCGGACGGCCCGGTGCTGGCGTTCACCCAGGACGAGTGGACCGCGTTCCTGCTCGGCGCCCAGGCCGGTGAGTTCGAGTTCCGCTGCGCATGCTGACTCCCGCGGCACCGGCCGGCGGCCACGCCGGCCGACCGTCCCGCCCGGTCGGGGGGCCGGGCGGCCGGTAGACCGGCCGCGGGCGACCGGTCCCGTCCCCACGGGGGGAGGCGGGCTCGCCGGGGACGGGACCGGTCACGCCAGGCATCACCTGCTC
>JADGHD010000566.1 GCA_019689615.1 Frankia sp.
TCTCGCCGCCGCCCGGGCGGGCGGGCGGCGGGGGCGGGGGGGGGGGGGGGGGGGGGGCCCGGGGGTGCCGGGTCCTCGGGCTCCGGCCAGCCCAGGCGGTCGGCCCGGGCCCCTGGACGGTGATCAGCCGCTGCCGAGCAGGTCGACGAGGTGGCGGCCGTCGATCCAGTCGCCGGTCAGGTCGGCGAAGCCGGAGCCGTCCCAGGTGAGCAGGCGGACGGCGGTGTTGCAGATCGACGGCAGGATCGCGATCTGCTGCTTGTCGCAGGTGAACGGGTGCGCCATCGGGTTCGGGTGGTCCTTGGTGGCGCGCAGGGCGGTCGTCAGCGCCGCCGGGGTCGGGTCGTCGATCTCCTCCAGGAGCGAGCGGACCGCGAGCACCGCCGAGAACGAGCCCTGCGAGGCCGAGGAGCGGGAGTCGGCCGGCATCCGGCTGGCGAACGCCGCCGCGTCCGGGTCCTGGTCGCCGTCGACCGCCGGCAGGTAGCCCGACGCGAAGATCAGGTTGTCGGTCTTGCCGCCCGCTGCCTTGGCGACGGCCGGCGTCGCGCAGGAGCCGATCAGGTACATCGGGGTGTCGATGTTCAGCGCGGCGGCCGCCTGCACGATCCGGGCGCAGGCCTGGGCCTGGAACACGACGATGATCGCGTCAGGGTCGCCGGCCGCCGCCCGGTTGAGGGCCGGGGCGAAGTCGGCGGCGTCGGCCTTCTCCGGGACCAGCGAGATGTCGGTCACGCCCTTGGCGGCGAGGATGCCGCGCGACGACTCGATCGCGACCTGCAGCAGGCCGGGCAGGTCGACGTAGACGGCGTGCACGCTGTCGGCCGGCGGCTGCTGGGACGTCAGGTGCTCGACGATCCCGAGCAGCTCGGCGGTGGTGCCGCCGGTGAGCGAGTACGAGTTCTCCGAGTTCAGCTCGCCGTTGAGCTGCGGCGAGCCGCTCACGTACGGGATGCCGGCCTGCTCGTAGATCGCCATCGCGGCCTCGGCGCCGAAGTCGATGCCGCCGACGACCGCCACCGGCTGCTTGGCGACCAGCTGGTTCGCGCAGTCCTGCGACGACTCGGGCGATCCGTTGGTGGCGCAGGTCTCGAGCACCAGCGGCCGGCCGGACACGCCGCCCAGCTCGTTGTTCGCGTACTCGGCCGCGGCCTGGGCAGCCGCCAGGGTCTCCGGGAAGGAGCCCAGCGAGCTGTTTTCCATGGTCACGTAGCCGAGCACGACCGGTGGGCCGGTCAGCTGGACCGCTGGGGTCCGCGACGCGCCGCCACCGTTGCCGTCGTCTGACTCTCCGCCGCGCTCGCTTGTGCAGCCGGCCAGCGCCAGCGTCAGCGCGAGCGCACCGGCACCGAGAACACGCCCATAACGGATCACGCCCTAGGAAGTTACACTGCCCCCCGGCAGCCGAGCGCGGTCGCGTCGAGTGGGAGCCGAGTGTGTCCACCTATCTAGCCGCGTTGCTTCTCGGTCTCGGCGCCGGCGCCGTCTACGCCGCCCTCGGCATTGGCCTCGTGCTCACCTACCGGGCCTCGGGTGTGGTCAACGTCGCTCACGGCGCCTTCGCGATGTACGCCACGTACCAATACGCGGAGCTTCGTGAGTACGGCGACATCATATTTCCGGTCGTCGGCGTGCCACCAAGGATTCATCTGACCGACAACCCGTCGTTCCTGCTGGCGTTCCTCGTCACGCTCGCGTTCGCCGGTCTTTCCGGGCTGCTGAGCTATGTGCTGGTGTTCCGGCCGCTGCGGACGGCGCCGCCGCTCAACGCCGTCGTGGCTGCCGTCGGGCTGATGATCGCGCTGCAGGCCGTCGCCGTGATCCAGTTCGGGTCCGACAACCGCTTCCTCGACCCGGTACTCACCCAGCGGCCGCTGCGGATGCTCGGAGTCACCGTGCCGAGCGACCGGCTGCTGCTGGCCGGGCTGGTGGTCGTCGTCGGGGTGCTGCTGTGGGCGCTGTCCCGGTGGACCCGGTTCGGCCTGGCCACCCGGGCGGTGGCGGCCGAGCCGGACACGGTCGCCCTGTTCGGCTACCGCACCGAGCTGATCGCCGCGGCGAACTGGGTGCTCGCGGCGGTGCTGGCGGCGGCGGCCGGCATCCTGATCGCCCCGGTGGCGACGCTCAACCCGACCACGTACCCGCTGTTCGTCGTGCCGGCGCTGGCGGCGGCGCTGCTCGGCGGGCTGTCCTCGTTCGGCGCGACCATCGCCGGCGCGCTCGCCCTCGGCATGGCCCAGTCCGCGCTGGTGCAGCTGCAGCAGGACGTGAGCTGGCTCGACCAGCCGGGCCTGCGCGAGCTGCTGCCGCTGCTGCTGCTGATCGGGGTCGCGGTCGCCCGCGGCCAGCTGGTGCCGGGCCGGGTCACGACGGCGGCGACCACGCCCCGGCTGCCACCGGTCGGCGCGCCGCACCGGGCATCGCGCACCGCGCTCGGGGTGCTCGGCGCCGCTGGGGTGGTGACGGCCGCGCTGTTCCTGTTCGACGGCGGCTACCGGCTGGGGCTGGAGCGCAGCCTGGCCGGCGCGGTCGTCTGCCTGTCGTTCGTCGTGCTCGTCGGGTATGTCGGCCAGCTGTCGCTCGCCCAGATGTCGATCGCCGGAGTGGCCGGCTTCCTGCTCGCCCGGCTGCAGGGCAGCCTGGACATCCCGTTCCCGATCGCCCCGCTGCTCGCGACCGCGGTGGCCGCCGCCGTGGGCCTGCTGCTCGGCCTGGTGGCCCGGCGGGTCCGCGGCATCGACCTCGCCGTGATCACGCTGGCGGCCGGCGTGGCGATCCAGGAGGCGGTGTTCGCGAACCCGCTGGTCACCGGCGGCCTGTCCGGCTCGCAGGTGCCGCCGCCGACGCTGTTCGGCCTTGACCTCGGGCTCGGGCAGACCACCGGCGGCTTCCCGCGGGTGCACTACGGGCTGCTCGCGCTGGTCGTGCTGGCCGGCTGCTGCTACGGGGTCTCCCGGCTGCGCGCCCGCGGGTTCGGCCGGCGGATGCTGGCGGTGCGGGCGAACGAGCGGGCGGCCGCGGCGGCCGGCGTCGATGTGCGCCGCACCAAGGTGATCGCGTTCGGGATCTCGGCCGGGATCGCCGGCCTTGGCGGCTGCCTCATCGGCTACGGGCAGGGAAGGCTGTCGTTCGACTCGTTCGGCGTGTCCGCCTCGCTGTTCTTCCTGGCGGTGGTCGCGCTCGGCGGGGTGACGACGGTGACCGGCGCGCTGCTCGCCGGCCTGCTCGTGCCGGGTGGGCTGGCGTTCACCGCCCTGGACGACGTCGCCGACCTGGACCGCTACCAGCCGCTGATCTGCGGGCTCGCGGTGGTGGTCCTCGCGGTGCTGCGCCCGGCCGGCCTCGCCTACCGCCGCCCACGCTCGCCGGCCACCGCCGGCGCCCACCGCGCGGGCGCCAGCCGCGCCACCGCCACCGCCACCGCCGGCCAGCCGCCGGCCACCTCGACCGCCACCGGCCCGCTGCCGACGGGGGCGTCCGGGTCATCGGCCAGCTACCGCCGGGGGACGCTGCCGCCCACGCCGTCACCGGTGCCACCCCCGGCGCCCGGCCCACGACCGGCCGGCGGC
>JADGHD010000567.1 GCA_019689615.1 Frankia sp.
GGCTGCGTCATATGTGTATAAGAGCCAGGCCGGCGGGCGGGCGACCGCTCGCGGGCAGGACCCGGATCAGTGGAAGAAGTGCCGGACGCCGGTGAAGTAGAGGGTGACGCCGGCCTCCCGAGCCGCGGCGATGACCTCGTCGTCGCGGACCGAGCCGCCGGGCTCGACGACCGCCCGCACGCCGGCCTCGGCGAGCACCTGGAAGCCGTCCGGGAACGGGAAGAACGCGTCGCTGGCCGCCACCGAGCCCTTCGCGCGGTCGCCTGCCCGGCTGACCGCGAGCCGGGCCGCGTCGACCCGGTTGACCTGCCCCATCCCGACGCCGACGGTGGCCAGGTCGGACGCGAGCAGGATCGCGTTGGACTTGACCGCGCGCACCGCCCGCCAGGCGAACCGCAGGTCGGCCAGCGTGGCCTCGTCCGCCGGGGTCCCGGCCTCCAGCGTCCAGGCCGACGGGTCGTCGCCCGGCGCGTCCAGCGCGTCCTTGGACTGCATCAGCAGCCCGCCGGAGACCTGGCGCAGCTCGACCCCGCGCGCGTGCGGCGGCGGGGGGCACTCCAGCAGCCGGATCGACGGCTTGCGGGACAGGATCTCCACCGCGCCCGGCTCGTACCCCGGCGCGACGACCACCTCGGTGAAGATCTCCGCGATCTGCTCGGCGAGCTCGACGGTCACCGGCCGGTTGGTCGCGATCACTCCGCCGAACGCCGACACCGGGTCGCAGGCGTGCGCCTTGCGGTGGGCCGCCGCGATGTCGGACGCGACCGCGATCCCGCACGGGTTCGCGTGCTTGATGATCGCGACCGCCGGCTCGTCGAAGTCGTAGGCGGCCCGCCGGGCGGCGTCGGTGTCGACGTAGTTGTTGTAGGACATCTGCTTGCCGTGCAGCTGGCGGGCGGTGGCCAGGCCGGGCGTCTGGTCGTCGCCGACGTACAGCGCCGCCCGCTGGTGCGGGTTCTCGCCGTAGCGCAGCACGTCCACCCGCCGCCACTGGGCGGTCAGCACGTCCGGCCAGCCGGTCTCGCGGGCGGTCTCGTCCGGCGCGATGACGTTGGCGAACCAGGAGGCGACGGCGGCGTCGTAGCTGGCGGTGTGCGCGAACGCCCTGGCAGCCAGCCGCCGCCGCTCGGGCAGGGTGTAGCCGGAGCCGCGCACGGCCGCGGCCAGCGTCGCGTAGTCGGCCGGGTTGACGACCACCGCGACCGAGGCGTAGTTCTTCGCCGCCGCCCGGATCATCGCCGGCCCGCCGATGTCGATCTGCTCGACCGCCTCGTCCTCGCCGGCGCCGCTGGCGACGGTCTCCCGGAACGGGTAGAGGTTGACGACGACCAGGTCGAACGGCTCGATCTCCAGCTCGGCGAGCGCCTCGGCGTGCTCGGTGCGGCGCAGGTCGGCCAGCAGGCCGGCGTGGACCCGCGGGTGCAGGGTCTTGACCCGGCCGCCGAGCACCTCGGGGAAGCCGGTGACCGTGCTCACCGGCGTGACAGCCAGCCCGTGGCGGGCCAGCTCCTGGGCGGTCGACCCGGTGGAGACCACCTCGACCCCGGCCTCTCGGAACGCCTCGGCCAGCTCGGCGAGCCCGCTCTTGTCGTAGACGCTGACCAGCGCGCGGCGCAGCCGGCGGCGCCCGGTGGCGACCACCTCGGCACCGGCGGCCTCGCCGGCGGCCTCCTCCGCGCCCGTCGTCGCCGCATCCGCCATGGTCATAGCTCCTCCTCCTGCTGCTGGCTGCCGCTGCCGCGGCGGGCCGGCTCCGGCGCCGCGGACCGCACGATGTCCCGGACAGTGGCGACGTACAGGCCGCGCTCGACGGACTGGATCCGTTCCCGCAGCGTCTGCTCGGTGTCGCCGGGCATCACCGGCACCGCCGCCTGGGCGATGATCGGGCCGCTGTCGACCCCTTCGTCAACCCAGTGCACGGTCACGCCGCTGACCTTGACCCCGTGCGCGAGCGCGTCCCGGATCGCGTGGGCGCCGGGGAACGCCGGCAGCAGCGACGGGTGGGTGTTGACGGTCCGGAACCGCCCGATGACCTGCCGGTCGAGGATCTTCATGTAGCCCGCGAGGACCAGCAGGTCCGGCTCCATCTCGGCGATCCGCGCCGCGGTCGCGGCGTTGAACGCCGACCGGTCGGGATGGTCCTGCAGCCGGACGGTGAAGACCGGTACACCCGCCGCCCGCGCCCGCTGCTCGGCGCCCGTGCCGAACCGGTCGGTGCCGACGGCGACGACCCGGGCGCCGTAGGCGGGGTCCCGGCAGGCGTCCAGGATCGCTTGCAGGGTGGTACCCGCTCCGGAGGCGAGAACGACCAGACGAGCGGGCACAACACTCTCCGAACTCCGCTGGGCGGACGTGGACTGCCGGGCGTGCCGGCTGACAGGCGAAGGGCCCCGCATCCCCAGGGACCACGACGACGGGCCGGGGAGGCGCCCGGGCGCACCCAGCACCCGAACGTCCCCTGGCGCGGGTCTACCCCCGAACGGTCCTGACTGTACTGACTGCGGCGGTCTCGCGCCGCGACCGACGGGCCGCCGCCCGCCGCCGGCACGTCACACTGGCCGCGCCCGCCGCCGACGGGGCCGTCGGTCGTCAGGCGGCGCCGGCCTGCTCGGTCTCCTCCTCGTGCCACCACTCCTGCCCGAAGCCGAGCCCAAGGTCCAGCTCGCCCGCGACGGGCCGGGCTGGCGGGACCGGGGCGGGACCGTCGTCCCACCAGTCGAGCGCGGCCAGCGGCCCGCCCGGGTCACCGACGGGCGCGTCCGCGCCCACCGGCTGTCCCGCCACCGCGGCCCAGACCGCGAGCAGGTCCGCGCAGGGCGCCGTGCACCGCCCCTTCCTGCCAGGTGGCGCCTGGGCGGGCGCGGGTGGCGGGTCGTCCCCGGCGCCGTGGTCCGTGCCGCCGAGGAGGTCGCCCGGGCGGCAGCGGTAGAGCTCGGCCAGCCGGCTCAGCGTGGTGGGCGACGGCGCCCGGCCGCCGGGCGCGGGCCAGGTCTCCCAGTAGCTGAACGCCTTGCCCGTCTTCGGGGCGTCCGGCCAGCGCTCGTTCCAGCGCCGGGCCGCCTCCTCCTGCGTCCAGCCGTGCGCGAGCCGGAAGGCCAGCCGGGCGTTCAGGCCGTGCACCGCCTGCCAGTGCTCGGCGATCCGCCGGTAGGACCAGCCGGCGGCGCGCAGGTCGGCGGACTGGGCGCGCAGGACAGCGAGGCTCGGCGCCATTGCTTGCCTCCCGGGCGGTCGACGACGCGGCACGGCTGCCTCCAGCCGCGATCACCGTAGCGGCCCGGTGTGACATTCCCTAGGCGGGCTGGTCCGGTTCGTCGTCCTCGTCGAGCCGGCGGCGGCTGGGGGCGGACAGCGCCGCTCGCAGGGAGCGCCCGCGTGCCGCGCCCGCCCGGGCCGCGGCCGCGCTCGGGCCGGGCGGCGGCGTGCGCGCCGACGTCGGCCGGGCACCCGTCGCGGCGGGCTTCGGCGACGACGCCGGCGGCGGCACGGCGTCCGCTCGTCGGGCGGGCGGCTGTCTGATATACACATCTGACGCG
>JADGHD010000568.1 GCA_019689615.1 Frankia sp.
GTTCCGGCGTGAATGGGAACGGAGGGCGGCGTGAGGCCGCACAACGAGTGGCGTCGTAGGGGAACGGTCGACGTGAGGCAAGCGAGCAGAGAGGAGGGCGGCATGACGGCGAATACGTGCCAGGTGATCTGCTACTACGGTCCGTTCGATAACCGCACGATTGAGGTTGAGGAACCGCTGCCGGAGCTGCTCACGATTGAATACGACATCCAGCACAGAGATACGGGCGAGGTTCTGCGCAGCGGTACGTGTACCTACCGGCTGGGATATCTCGACACGTTCGCCGGCGTCACGGTGCCCATCTACCGGTACGTCGAACCTGAGAACGAGGCTGGAGGCGCTGCATGACCATCCCGAGCCCATATCGCGACATGATCTGCCACATGTGCGGCACCCGCGCGAGCTACTACGACCCGTGGCGCCCCGACGTGACGTGGTACTGCGGCGGGTGTGTCCCCACCCCGGTGCGGGACTACCACCGGCTACGGGAGGCGGTCCAGCACGCTCTCGGGCAGCTGCCGACGGTGGCCGCGTTGGTCCCGCCGGGAGAGCGCCGGGTGTACGAGCGGGTGCTCGACGTGCTGGCGGCGGCCGAGGCGGCGACGCGGCGCAACACGGCGGAGCGGCGCTGGCAGAGAGGAGCGAGTGTTGATGCGTGAGCAGCCGACCGAACAGCCGATCGAGCAGGCGTTCACCGAGTCCCTATTGGGCGAGCTGGAGCGCGTGATGGGCGCGCTGCGCGCCAGAACGCACGTCGTCGACAGCGTCGTGCTGGAGACGGATCGGCACGGCACCTACCGGCTGAGCATTGTGCTGCTGGCCGTGGACACGGCGGAGGGGAGCGGCGGCGTGAGCCGGGCGCGCCATGGGAACCGGCACATCGGTGCCGCGCACGAGGTATGGGAGCAGGACGCATGAGCACGCCCGTCGAACTCCGCTACTGGCCATCTCAGGTTGCGCGTCAGATCGCGGTCGAGTGTGCCGAGCGTGCCCTATCTCGCTACGAGGCGGGGGCGGTTGATCGCCGTCTCCGCGCCGGGCTGGAGGATGCGCGCCGGTATGTCGAGCAGCCGCGCCCGATGGGCGAGCGAAGCGACGCCTACTATGGCGTGGTGGATGCCGCGCACGAGCACAAGCGCGGTGAGGACTACGCGGTCTTCGAGGCGGTCCTGTGGGCGGTGCGTGCGACCACTGAGCACGAGGACCACTACGCCACGATGGCGGCCATCTGCGCGATGCGAGCGGCGCGAGTCGCGGTGAAGGCAATCGCGGGGGACGATGCCTGGCGGGCCGAGCAGGAGTGGCAGGCTCGGCGATTGACCGCGTTGCTTGGGGGACGACCTGCCACAACCCAGTCAACGCAGAGAGCGGCCGTATGAGAGATGACTGCCGTTCTAGTGACTAAGGGCGGGCGATGAGCATTCGGGTTATGAGCCAGGTCTGGGAACACTCGCGCCAGCATGGGTCAGCCCTGCTGGTACTCCTGGCCATCGCGGATTTTGCCGACGACGACGGCTGGGCCTACCCATCCATCGAGCGTCTGGCGGAAAAGGCTCGGATGAGCACCCGCAATGTTCGCTACGTGCTGCGTCATCTCGAAGCATCGGGCGAGCTGATGATCGTGGCGGGTGGCGGGCGCCATCAGACGAATCGCTACCGAGTCCTGGTAGCCCCGCCCGTTGATGGCGAAACCCGGCAGGATGATTCAGGGAAAGTGATTCAGGGAAAGAATTTCAGTGAAACACAGCGTCGAGAAACCCTGCAAAATCCTGCCGAAACCCTGCAAAATCCTGCCGAAACCCTGCAAGGGGTTGCAGCCGAACCATTAAGAACCGTTAAGATCCGTCATAGGGAACCATCACATATGCCGGCGGCGCCGTCCGCGCCGCGCTCGCGCCAGCGCGACCCGCTCTTCGAGGCCGTGGTCGAGGTGTGTTACGGCACGGACCATCAGGCGATCACCCGTACCGAGCGGAGTCGCGTCAACCGGGCGCTGAAGGAGCTCCGCGAGGTCGGAGCAACGCCTGAGGACGTGTACGCCCGTGCCGCCGAGTACCGGGCGCGATCCCCGGACTACCCGCTGACGCCGCAGACCCTGACCAAACTGTGGACGGACCTAGCGATACCACGAGGAGGCAGCCGTGACCATCACCGATCGCGAACATCGAACGGGCGGGCTGCGTCCGATTCGGGACGTGCTCGCTATGCCACCGAGGCCGACGAAATTGACTACCGACCCGTCTACCGGCCACGGATTACGGCTAATCCGCCCGGATGAGACCGAGCCGGACGCCTGCCCCTTGTGTGGCGGCGCCGGCTGGCTGAGACGAGACGTGCCCCTGGGGCACCCCGAATTCGGCCGACTCGTGCGCTGCGAGTGCGCGAGCGCCGATGCCCAGACGCGCATGCTGCGGCGGATGGTGGCGACCTCGGGCCTGACCGAGGCCATGATCACCGAGATGACGTTCGCGTCGTTCGAGCCGCGCGGGCGCGCCGACCTGATCCGGGCGCGCGCGACCTGCCAGACGTTTGCCGAGCAGCCCGATGGTTGGCTGTATCTCTATGGCGGCGTTGGGACCGGGAAAACTCACCTCCTCGCGGCCATCGCCGGGACGCTGCTCCGTCGTGGCGTGGGCGCGTACTACCAGGTCGTGCCGGAATTGCTCGACCGCATCCGCGCCACCTTCGACCGTGAGGAACGTGATGAGTCGTTCCAGGCGCTCTGGGAGCGGCTGCTGACCGCCGACGTGCTGCTGCTCGACGATCTCGGCGCTGAGTACCCGACGGCCTGGGTGGTGGAGCGCCTGTACACGCTGATCGATCACCGATACCGGGCGCGGCAGCCGACCGTGATTGCCAGCAACTTGCCGCCGGAGCGGCTGGGCGGCCGGATCGGCTCGCGGATCGCCGACGTGCGACTGACAACGGTCATCGGCGTCGCGGCGCCCGATTACCGCCGAGGGGAGCGGAACGCATGACCATGATCCCAATTCCACTCAGGGCGGCACAGCGGTACGCCGATGAGTTGGTGGCACTGCTGCGGCCATACTGCCACCGCGTCGAGGTGGCGGGCTCGATCCGGCGTGGCAAGCCGGAAGTCAAGGACATCGAGCTTGTGTGCGAACCGATCGCTCGGGCAACGGCGCACGACCTCTGGGGCAACCCCGTATCGGACCACATCGAGCTCTATGGGTTCCTGGAGGCCCAGCGGCGCGTCGGCGTGCTCGAACCACGTCTCGACCGCAACGGCCGCCCGGCGATTGGCGAGCGGTACCAACGTCTTGTCTACCGTGGCGTCGCCCTTGACTTGTTCATCTGCCGTCCGCCGGCGCAGTTCGGCCTGCTCTACGTCATCCGGACCGGGCCTGGGGAGTTCTCGCACCGGCTCGTGACCCAGCGGCGATTCGGTGGGCTATTGCCGGATGGCTGGCACGTCAGAGACGGCGCCCTACACGACGCCGACGGCAACGTGATCGAGACGCCGGATGAAGGGGACGTGTTCCGAGTGCTCGGGCTGGGCTGGATACCCCCGCATGAGCGGGTCTAG
>JADGHD010000569.1 GCA_019689615.1 Frankia sp.
GGCCGTAGGCGCGGGGGGCGGCGGCGAGGTTCTGTTTGCCGGCGCGGTGGCGGCGGAAGGCGAGCCAGCTGCCGCCGGGGTGGGGGATGAACTCGACGCGGTCCACTGGCGGCAGGCCGGGGCGGTAGGTGGCCTCGCGTCGGACGTCGTCGCTGATGTGTTCCTCCCAGCCGCGGTTCCGCCTGGGATGGTGGCTGGGGGCGTAGGGCGTCCAGGACTCCCAGGTCGCGCTCGGGGTTGGTGAGGCGGTTGGGTCGGTGCGGGTGCCGCAGAGCTCGGGGGCGACGGCGTCGATCGGGCCGGCGGCGACGGCGGTGACGCGCATCGGGCGGATGCCCGGAGTGGCGCCGGTGGGCGTCAGCAGGGTGATGGCCTGGAGGGCGGCCAGCTCGTCGTCGTCGAGTCCCTCGCCGTTGTTCGGCGCCCAGACGAGCAGGGTGCAGATGCGCCGGTCACGGCTGCCGGGGGCGTCCAGGGCCAGGTAGTGGGCGTGCTGGTGGTCGCCGCGGAGCTTGTCGTTGCTGGTGCGGTCGCGGCCGGAAAGGGTCTCGCTCGCTTGGCCGTTGTGGAGCCTCCCGTACCAGGACTGGGCCGCGGCGCGCAGGCGGTCGGTGACCGCGATCGCCTGGTACAGGGACGGCCGGTCGGGGACGGCGACGGTGAAGCGGACGGCGTCGACGACCCGTGTCCGGGATGGCCGTGATCCCTGTGGACGGCCGGCGCCGTGCCTGCGGTCGGCGGCTGGTGCGCCGACCGTGTAGTGGACCCAGTAGGCGCC
The DNA here is from genome assembly GCA_019689615.1 of Frankia sp. Taxonomy (GTDB): domain Bacteria; phylum Actinomycetota; class Actinomycetes; order Frankiales; family Frankiaceae; genus Pseudofrankia. Next base: position 779 of record JADGHD010000569.1, read on the forward strand.
GGGCGGCTCGAGGTGGCCGGCCGCTCGCAGGTCCTGGGTGCGGACCGTGAGCGCGGTGATGTCGAGTGGCGTGCGGGCGGCGAGCAGGGGGACGGCGGGTTCGGCGGCGGTGAGCGCGGCGGTCGCAGTCAGCGGGACAGCCGGCCGCATGCCGGCGAGTCGGCGCACGCGGTCGGGATGGTCGGGGTCCGGCGTGCCGTCCTCGCCGGGCTCCTCGACCAGGCGGGCCTCGCAGACGCTGTCGGCCCGGCCGAGGTAGGGGAGCATGGCGAGCAGCTCGCGCAGCGCGTCGCGGCCGGGCCCGGGCAGCTCGACCGGCCAGGTGACGAGCAGCGGTGCGGTGTGAGGGGCTTCCGGCTGGCCGGTGCCGACCGAGCCGGTGGGGATGGTCTCCAGCGCAAGGAAGGCGTCGAAGGCCTTGTCGGTCCCTTCCCTGCCCTGCACGCCTTGGGAGTCGCGGTGGCCGTCGGGGACGTAGTGGCGGGTGTGGCCGGGAGCAGCCGGTGGCAGCAGGAAATGCGGCGGCGCGGTGGCCAGGTCGCTCAGCACGGCATGGACGAGGCCCGCATCCAGGTGCGCAGCGCGGTTCTGCCACACCGAGTAGAGCGCACGCAGCAGCCGCCAGGGGGAAGGCGGCCACTCGACGGCGGCCTCGTTGACGTGCCGGCCCCAGGGGGTGGCGTGGTAGCGCCCGAGCGGGAAACGGATGGCGGCCGTGGTGGGCATCAGCTCCCCTTCGCGCCCGTGCCGGCCCGGCGCCCGCGCTTGCTCTGGCCGCCGTCCCAGCGGACCTCGATCGCTGCGCCGGGGCCGAGCAGGTCGGAGCAGCCGGCGATGCGGTCAGCGAGCTTCTCGGCCAGCTCGTCCGCGCCTGGCAGCGCGGTGCCGGTGCGGTCCTGGACCGTGACACCGTCCTCGACGGCCAGGTCGCAGGCGGTGCGCAGGCGCAGGCCGCGGTCGAGCAGGGTGCGGATCTCCCAGCGGGCGAGGGTGGTGAGCAGCTCGGTCGCCGGGGCGGGCAGGCCGTAGCTGGCGAGCTGGGCGAGGTCGATGACGAACGAGGCGGTGATCTGCGCGGCGGCCCATTCGGTGCGGTGGAACGGGATCGTGCCGTAGCCCTCGCGGGTGCCACCGGAGTTGTCGTCGAGGCTGTGCCGGACGAGGTCCTTCTTCACCCCGCCGCTGTGCGCCGGGTGCACGTCCACCGCCTCGATGAAACCGGTGACGGCGCGCGGGATCCGCGGCTGGCCTGGCCAGACCTTGGCGCTCTCGGCGAAGAAGACGCCGTGCAGCAGGCAGAGCGGGTCGAGCGCGAATACGGCAGCGGCGATGTCGCGCGAGGCGATCGGGGTGTCGTCGCGCAGGCCGAGCCGTTCCCGGATGACGTCGGTCATCTTCGTGCCGTTGAGCGAGGAGTCCTTGACGAACGCGGACGCGAGCCGGTGCGCCTCGGTGCGGCTGGACGTCAGGTACCGGCCGTCGTCCGCGACGACCCGCACGTAGGGCAGGCCGGCGAGGGCGTCGACGGGCTGCTGGCGGCCGGTGTCCCAGCCCACGCCCTCCAGCCGGTTCGCCATCGACTGGGCGGACTCGACGAGCAGCGCGTCGACGAAGTGCACCTTGTCGCCGTCGCGCCGTGGCCGCTTGAACAGGGCGGCGCCGATGTCCGGGAAGCCGGTCGGCTGGAACCGCGCGCCGGCGACCGGAACGAGCGGGATGTCGAAGACCTGACGGGCCGAGGTCATGAGGACTCCTCAACAGGGGTGTCGGATGTTTCGGTGCCCGCGCCGTCGGCGTTGGATGGGAAACGGCGGGAGACGGCGGCGACGCGGGCGAGCATCCGCCGCACGTCCGCCTTGTCGTACCGCAGCAGGCCGGCGGCGGCCAGCCGGGGGCCGAGGCCCGGCTCGGTGACGCAGGCCCAGTCGGTGTCAAAGCCGGTGACGGGGATGCGTTCCATGCGCAGGCGCAAGGCCGCCTCCGGCAGCAGGCCGGTGAGCTGGTCGGCCGCGAGCCGGCGCGGCCAGGATGGTTGCGGCAGCAGCCGGACCGGGCGCGCGGCCGACTCGGGCTCCGGCTTCCAGGAAAGGGTCCGGCAGGACAACAGCGGCAGGACCAGCGCCGCCGCCGGCGTCAGGAGCAGCCCGGCCCGCACCGACGCGCGGTCCCCGCCCGCGCGTCCATGGGCGGTGAGGACCGCGTCGGCCTTCGGCTTCCAGTCCAACAACAGCAGCGCGAGCAGGTAACGGGTCAGCCGGTAGCCGTCGATGTCGCCACGGATGAGGTCGACCACGTCGGCGAGCCGGGGGCGCGCCCCGAGCCAGAAGGCCGTGCGGACACCCCCACCGGCCGTGGCCGCGGGCGCGGGGGCGGCCGGTTCTGCCGGCAGGGAGGTCTCGTCGCTGTCGGCCCGTCGGCCGTTGCCGTCGTCCGCGCGATCTTCCCGGTTCTCGCTGGGGTTGTCCCCGGCGACGCTGCCATCGACGATGCCGTGCTCGCCTGCCGCGACGAGCGGCTGCCCCGCAGCCGCGGAAGTCGCGCGTTGCGGCCTGCGGGCGCGGGCCATCAGGACGTCGGCGAGCAGGGTGACGACATCCTGGGTGCCCAGGCCCTCGACGGGGGCGGGGAGCCCGGTCCATTCCCATCCCTGGCCCCGCTGCGCCAGCCGGACGGGGCGCAGCAGTTCCCGTAGCCGGGACGGCTCCGTGCGGCTGGGCCCGTCCTGCCCGCCGGTCCTGGGCCGCGGATCGCGCAGGGACGC
>JADGHD010000570.1 GCA_019689615.1 Frankia sp.
CGCCGACGGGCCGGACCTGGGTGGGCGGGTGCGGCCGGGGCGTCAGGACGGCGGTACGAACGCGCTGATCAGCATCCAGGCGACCGGCGCGGTGCAGAGCAGGGAGTCGAGCCGGTCCATGATCCCGCCGTGGCCCGGCAGCAGGTTGCCCATGTCCTTGATGCCGATGTCGCGCTTGAGCAGCGACTCGCCGAGGTCGCCGACCGTGGCCGTGCACACGACCGCGAGCCCGAGCAGCACCCCCTGCCAGAGCTCGCCGTCCAGGTACCACGCCAGGAGCGCGCCGCCGACCACCATGCAGGCCACGGCCGAGCCGGCGAAGCCCTCCCAGGACTTGCCCGGCGAGACCGAGGGGGCGAGCTTGTGCCGGCCGCCGGAGAGCACCCCGGCAGCGTAGCCGCCGGTGTCGCTGGCCACGACGGTGGCAAGGAAGGCGATCACCCGGGCGCTGCCGTCCGACGGGGCGGTGAGCAGGGCCGCGAACCCGGCGAGGAAGCCGACGTAGACGGCGGTGAAGATGGTCGCCGCGAGGTCGGCGGCGAGCCCGCTCGCCCGCCCGGCCGCCCGCCCGGCGGTGGCGACGAGCACGGTCACGGCCAGCGCCCCGACCAGCGCAGCCGGGCCCCACGCGTACGCCACGACCGGCATCGCGATCGCGCCCGCGACCAGCGGGACCAGGGGCGGGGCGAACCCCGCCAGCCGCAGCGCCCGGACCACCTCGAACGTGCCGACCGCCACGGCGGCGCAGATGACGATGACGAAGCCCGCCCGCCAGGTAAGCAGCGGGACGAGGATGAACGCGCCGAGCGTGACGCCCACGGCGATCGCCGCGGGCAGGTTGCGGCCCGCCCGGATCTTCCGCCTGGGTGGACCCTCCTGTCCAGCGTCTCCCCCCGGGGACTGCTGGCTGGCGGAGGCGTCGAGGGCGGCCGGCGCGCCGGTGGCGGGCGCCGCATCGGTGGGCGGGGCCGACGCGGGCGTGTCGGGCCGTTCGGCACGGGAGCTGGCGGAGGGCGCGGTCGCAGGCGGACGCTCGCTCACTTGCTCCTCCGCGGTTCCCTTCAGCTCACCTCCGGCCTTCCGTCAGCCCGCCCAGCTCCCCGTGGCTGGTCAGACCGAGAGCAGGTCCGCTTCCTTCGCCTTGAGCAGCTCGTCGACCTGGGCGACGTACCTGTGGGTCGCCTCGTCCAGGTCCTTCTCGGCCCGGCGGACCTCGTCCTCGCCAGCCTCGCCGTCGCGCGCGATCTTGTCCAGTGCATCCTTGGCATGACGGCGGACGTTGCGGATGCTGACCCGGGCCTCCTCCGCCTTGCCGCGGGCGACCTTGACCAGGTCACGGCGGCGCTGCTCGGACAGCTCCGGGAAGATCACACGGATGATCGTGCCGTCGTTGGTCGGGTTGACGCCCAGGTCGGAATCCCGCACCGCCTTCTCCACCGCCGCCAGCGACGACTTGTCGTACGGCGTGATGATGACCATGCGCGGCTCGGGGATGTGGAACGAGGCGAGCTGCTGCACCGGGGTGGGGGCGCCGTAGTAGTCGACGAGGATTTTCGAGAACACGGCGGGCGTGATCCGGCCCGTCCGGATGTTCGCGAAGTCCTCCTTGGCGACCGAGACGGCCTTCTCCATCTTCTCCTCGGCCTCGAGAAGCGTGTCGTCGATCACCGCTGTCCTTCCGTTGCGTAGGCGTCGACACTTACCAGAGTGCCGATCTTCTCACCCCGGACGGCGCGCGAGATGTTCCCCTCGGTCAGGAGGTCGAAGACGACGATCGGCATGGCGTTGTCCATACAGAGGCTGATCGCCGTAGCATCCATGACCTTCAGGGCTCGCGCGAGGACCTCTCCGTACGTGAGGGTGTCAAATCGCACCGCCGCCGGGTTGGTCCGCGGGTCCGAGTCGTAGACGCCGTCCACCTTGGTCGCCTTCAGCACCGCCTGGGCCTTGATCTCGAGGGCGCGCTGGGCCGCGGTCGTGTCGGTGGAGAAGAACGGCGCGCCCAGCCCGGCGCCGAAGATGACGACCCGGCCCTTCTCCAGGTGCCGGATCGCGCGCAGTGGCAGGTAGGGCTCGGCCACCTGGCCCATCGCGATCGCGGTCTGCACCCGGGTGACGACCCCCTCGCGCTCGAGGAAGTCCTGCAGCGCCAGGCAGTTGATGACCGTGCCCAGCATGCCCATGTAGTCGGCCCTGGCCCGGTCCATCCCCCGGTCGGCCAGCGCCTGACCGCGGAACATGTTGCCGCCGCCGACCACGATCGCGACCTCGATGCCGGAGCGCGACACCTGGGCGATCTGGCGGGCGATCGTGGCGACCGTAACCGGGTCGATACCCAGGGAGTCGCCGCCAGCGAAGGCCTCGCCGGAGAGCTTGAGCAGGACACGCGACCACCGGGGCTCGGTGTTCTCAGACCCGGTGGCCACCTCGGCTTCATCGATCACAGGGTGGCCCCTTCGCCGGCGGCCGCGGTGTTCGGCCGGAGCTGGTTGCTGCTGCTGCCTTACTGCTGCTGCGTGCAGTCTGCCGGAATGCTCTCCGGTGCCGGCCACCCGCCCACGCCACCGGCCCGCACAGCCCCGTCCGGAGGTCTGGCGCGCGGGCGCGCGCCCGCTCTCCCAACGGTAACGCCGGGCGGCGGCGGGCCGCGTCCCGGTGCCCGGCACCGGCCGCCCCGAGACCGGCCGCCGGCCGCCAAGGGCCGGCTGCCAGTCGCCACGGGCGGCCGGCAGCCGGTCGGGTCAGGCCTGGCGGATGTTGAACCGGGCGAACCGGCCGATCTCGATCTTCTCGCCCAGCGAGGCGCCGGCGGAGTCGAGCATCGCGCCAATGGTGGTCTTGGGGTCCTTCACCCACGGCTGCTCGACCAGCGCGACGCTCTTCCTGTAGCCGTTGAGCCGGCCCTCGACGATCTTGGCGATCGCGGCCTCCGGCTTGCCCTCCTCGCGGGCCGCCGCCTCATAGATCCGCTTCTCCTGCTCCAGGACCTCGTTCGGGATCTGGTCCGCGGTCACGTACAGCGGGTCAGCCGCCGCGATGTGCTGCGCGACGTCCTTGGCGAGCTGCTTGAAGATGTCGTTCTTGGCCACGAAGTCGGTCTCGCAGCGCAGCTCGAGCAGCACGCCGATGGTCGGCGGCAGCTGCGGGTCCGTGCGGTGCAGGTAGGACTCCACCAGGCCGTTGGCGGTGGAGCGGCCGGCCCGCTTGGCCACGCCGGCGAGGCCCTTCTCGCGCAGCCAGGCCTTCGCCTTCTCGAAGTCGCCGTCGTTGTCGACCAGCGCCTTCTTGACGTCGCTCATGCCGGCCCCGGTGACCTCCCGGAGCTTGCGGATGTCCGCCGCGGTGATCTCTGCCATCGTCTCGTCTCGTCCCGTCTGGGTGCTGTCGGGTGGGTTGGCGCCGGTCACCCGGCGCGGGCTGCGGGCAGCTGGCGGGGGCCCGGGCCGTGTCGGCGCCACGGCCGGGATCTGGCCGGCCCGCGCCCCGGCCCGGTCCGGGCACAACCGCGGGGCGCCCCGCCCCGGCCCCGGAGA
>JADGHD010000022.1 GCA_019689615.1 Frankia sp.
GCCGGCCGGGGTGTGGCCCTCGGCACCGCCGCAGCGGGCGAGGGCCTGCGGACATGGCGGCGTGAGAACTCCCACAGTGGTCCGACAACCCTCGACTGGCACCAACGTAGGAGTCACCGGGTGCCCACCGACCGAACGTCGCACGTAACGGCACCGCGGCTGGCGCAACAACCAGCCAGGGGCAAAGGTCCCTGGTCAGCGGGCCGCCCACCGCGGCGGCGCGGTGCCGGCCGCGACCGCGCCGCGCGCGCCGACGGCAAAGGTCCCGTCGGAGTCGGGGATGGCGACTTTGTGCGGCCAGGGCACCTGCGGATACGATCGCCCGAGTCGGTGACCAGCCCCGTCGTCCGGCTGGAGGATGCGAACGGAATGGCCTTAGCAACGGTCGACGAGCTTCACGCCGCGGCCGCCCGGCTGTGCCGGGACTATGCGACCGCTGAGCCGGCAACGCTGCGCGACCGCGGGCTGGAACTGTCAGCGACCGTCACCGGGCTCGTCAACGACGAGACCTCCCCGGCCGAGCGGCGCGAGCTGCTGGCCGTGGCAGGTTGGACATCCCTGCTGGTGTCGTGCGTCGAGTACGACATGAACCTGGGCGAGGACGCCGAGCGCAGCCGCCGCCGCGCGGCCTGGCTCGGCCGGGAGGCCGGCAACCTGGAGATCGTCGCCTGGGCGTTCGAGCTGGGAGCCTGGTTCGCGCTCACCCGCCGCCGCTGGCGGGAGACGATCGAGCTGGCCGTCGCCGGGCAGCGGATCGCCCCGGGCACGTCGGCCGCCGTGCAGCTGGCCGCGCAGGAGGCCAGGGCCTGGGCCCGGCTGGGCGAGCGGCGCCGCAGCGAGCTCGCGATGGAGCGCAGCCAGCGGATCCTCGACGCGCTGCCCCAGTCCGCCGACGTGGAGCACCACTTCGTCATCGACCCGGCCAAGACCTACTACTACCGGCTCGACTGCCACCGCTGGCTGGGCGACGACCAGCTGGCCGAGAAGTACGCCGACGAGGTGCTGGCGCGCTGGGACCGCCCGCCGGGCGCGCAGGGCCGCAAGCCGATGCGGGCCGCCGTCGCCCAGCTCTCGCTCGGGGTGGTCGCCGTCCGCGCGGGCGACCTGGCCGGCGCCACCGCGGCGGCCTCCGCCGCGATCGCGCAGGACCGCCGGTGCCTGCCCTCGTTCAGCCTGATCGCCGGCGAGCTGGTCGACGGGGTACTCGCCCGCTGGCCGCGGCACCGTCGCTCCGCCGAGCTGATCGAGGTGCTCCGGGAGGTCGTCCCCGACGCCATCCCGCCCGTGCTGGTCCGCTGAGCCCGGCACGACCACCGCGCCACCCGGCCCGCGTCGGTCGGTCCGGCGGCTGGCGCGCCGGGCGCGCCCGCACAGCGACATCGCGATCGCGTATCGCGATCGCCCGTCCAGCGACATCGCGATCGCCCGTATCGCGATCGCCCGCCAGCGACATCGCGATCGCTGGTGACTAGAATCACGTTTCAGTACGCTTCGGTCAGCCCGCCGGATCACCGGCCGGGCGTGCCCGCCCGTTCGCCCGCATTCGCCCCGGGGGCAGCCATGAGCCTGACCGACCTGTCAACCCCGCCCGCGCCGGCCTCGGACGCCCAGGCCGTGCTCGACTCGGCAACCTGGGCGGCCGCCGTACCACACGAGGCGTTCAAGCGGTTACGCGCCGCCGGACGGCCGGTCCAGGCCACCGCGCCGGACGAGCGGCGGGTCTGGATGCTCGTCCGGCACGCCGACATCTACGCGGCGTCCCGCAACCCGGCGATCTTCTCCAACCGGCCGGACCCGTTCACCGTCCGCCGGGTGTCGGAGGAGGACGGCGCCCGGCCGACCGACGATGGCCTGCCGCTGCTGATCTCGCTGGACCCGCCGGAGCACACCAGGCTGCGCCAGCTGCTCAACCGGGGCTTCACCCCGCGCTCCGTCCTGCGGCTGAAGGACCGGGTGCAGGAGATCGTCAACGACCGGCTGGCCGGCATCCGCCAGCGGCCCGGCTTCGACTTCGTCTCCGACGTCGCCGTCGAGCTGCCGCTGCAGGTGATCGCCGACCTGCTCGGCATCCCCGAGCCCGACCGCCACCAGGTCTTCGCGTGGACCGAGCGGATGATGAGCGGCGACGACCCGGAGCTCGGCAACGACCCGAAGGCGACGATGGCGGCGCTCGCCGAGATGTACGCCTACTCCGAGTCGCTCTGCTCCGCCCGCCGTGAGCAGCCGGGCGGCGACCTGATGTCCCAGCTGCTCGACTCCGAGGTGGACGGCCGCCGGCTGAGCCAGTTCGACCTCAACCTGTTCTTCCTGCTGCTGCACAACGCCGGCAGCGAGACCACCCGCAACCTGCTCACCGGCGGCGTGCTCGCCCTGCTGGAGCACCCGGACCAGCTGGACCTGCTGCGCGCCGACCCGTCGCTGGTCCCGACCGCCGTCGAGGAGCTGCTGCGCTGGATCACGCCGGTGAGCCATTTCGCCCGCACGGTCACCACGGACACGGTCGTCGCCGGGCAGCCGGTCAGGGCCGGCGAGCGCGTCGTGCTCTGGTACACCTCGGCCAACCGCGACGAGGAGGTCTTCACCAGCCCCGACGTCCTCGACGTCACCCGCAGCCCGAACCCCCACGTCGCCTTCGGCGCCGGCGGGCCGCACTTCTGCCTCGGCGCGCACCTCGCCCGGCTCGAGGGGCAGCTGATGTTCCTCGCGCTGCTGGAGCTGCTGCCCAACCTCGAGCTCGCCGGGCCGCCCGCGCGGCTGAAGTCGCACTTCATCAGCGGCATCAAACGGCTGCCGCTGCGCTGGCGCGGCTGACCCACGAGGCCGGAAAGGCCACCACACCAGGTCTTGTTACTCGTGGAAACCACATGACCGCGCGAATTTGCCTACGGTAGTCAGGTGTACCCCGCTCTCCTGCCCACGCCGCGCTCCGGCGTGCTGACCGGCTGGGGAAACGCCTGGCTGGCCGGACTGGTCGGGTTCGACGATCTGCTCACCCGGGTCCAGCAGGCGCTCGGCACCGGGCAGCACGTCCTCGGCGGTGAGCCGCTGCTGCTCGGCCTGGGTGCGCTGCGCTCGGCGGGTGCCGAGCGGTTCCGGCTGGTCCTGCCGGTGCCCGGGGACATCTCCGGGCTGCCCGGCCCGCCCGAGGTCAACGGCGACGCGCTCGCGGCCGGTGAGGCCGTGCTGGTGATCGGCCCGAACCCGCCCCTGCTGCTGGTGCCGACCGTGGAGGTGCACGGCCCGGCGGTCGAGGGCGGGCTGGAGTCGGTGCACTGGCGGGTGCTCGCCGCCGCCCGGGTGCCGGCCCCGCCGACGCCGGTCCGCGCCGCGGAGTACGAGCTGTCCCAGGCGATCGCGTCGACGACGTCGGCGCTGCTCGACATGGACATCGCCGCGGCCCGCCCCGAGGTGCTCGCGCTGCTGCGCGACCGGCCCCAGGAGGAGCCCGGCCCCGGTCTCGGCCCCGGCTACCCGCCGGCCGCGCACGCGCTGCTCGCCCGGGCCGAGCGGTTGCACGCGCTGCTCGACCTGGCCGCCCTCGACGACGGGGCGGCGGTCACGGCGAGCGAGGTCAGCCGCCGCTCCGCCGCGCTGCGCGGGCTGTCCGCCGCCGTCCGGCGCGCCTACGAGGCCGCATACGACGCCTTCGACCCCGCCCACGCCACCACCCCGCCGCGGCGCCGCTGACCGCGCCCGGCGCCGGGCCGCTGCTGGCCGGCGACGGGTCCGAGGTCGTGAGCGTGGGCGCTGGTGCCGGTCATGGTGCCGGCACGCGACGCCACGACCCGGTGCACATGCGTCGGTCCACGGGGGTCCGCCCGGGCCCTCGGCCCGACGTGCTGCCCCGGGCCGCCCGGCGGGCTGGTGGCCGGCTGGCGGCTGCCGGCGGGCGCCGGTCAGGCGGCGCGGGGCAGATCGCCCGCCGCGGCTGGCCTGCTGATCGGGTACGGCTGTCCGGCCAGGCCGTGCAGCGCGAGGAAGCCGCGCACGGTGGCGCTCCACGGATAGGCCTGCGCCCGGGCGCGGGCGGCCAGCCGCCGCTCGGCCGGGTCGAGCGCGAGGACCTCCTCGACCGCGTCGGCGAAGCCGTGGCCGCAGCCGGCGGCGACCCGCCCGCAGTTCGGGTCGACCAGTTCCGCCAGCGCGCTCGCGTGGTGCACGACGACCGGCGTCCCGCTGGCCATCGCCTCCAGCGCGGCCAGCCCGAACGTCTCGACCGGGCCGGGTGCCAGGGCCACGTCGGCGCTGGCCAGCAGGGCGGACAGGCGGTCGCGGTCGGCCAGGAAGCCGAGGAAGGCCACCGGCAGGCCGGCGGCCCGCCTCTCCAGCCGGGCCCGGCCGCGGCCGTCACCGGCGATCACCAGCCGGGCCGGGACGCGGCGCCGGCGCAGCTCGGCGAGCGCGTCCAGGGCGATGTCGACCCGCTTCTCCTCGTCGAGCCGGCTGATCACGATCAGCAGGACGTCGCTGTCGCGGGCGAACGCGCGCCGCAGCGAACGGTCGGCCCGCTCGGGGCCGAACCGGTCCAGGTCGACGCCGAGCGGCACCTGGCGCAGGTTGGTCACGCCCAGCCGCTCGAACTCCCCGGCCGCCCACCGGGTCGTCGTCACCACGGTGTCGAAGCCGGCGGCCAGCGACCGGTTCGTGACGTCGGCGATCGTCCTGGTCGGCAGGAACCCGCGCAGCCTGGCCGGCGTCTTGGCCCACAGCAGCCGGTCGAGGCGCTCGTGGCTGACCACCAGCGAGCCCACCCCGGCCCGGCGCGCCCACCGGCCTAGGCCGCGCAGGCTGGTGCGGTCGTGCACCTCGAGGTGGGTGGGCCCGACGCCGGTCAGCAGCTCGCCCACCCGCGCCGGCTCGACGATCATTCGATAGCTGGTACCGGGCACCAGCGGCGAGCGGACCCAGAACGTGGTGACGCCGTCGGCGGTTCGCACCCCGTCGCGGCGGCCCGGCAGCACCCGCACCACCTCGTGCCCGGCCGCGGCGTAGCCGGTGGCGAGGTGGCGCAGCGTGGTGCGGATCCCTCCGGATGACGGCGCCACGAAGTTGGCGACCTGCGCGATCCTCATAGTCCACCTTCGATCGGCCCACCTGCGTTGGCGCCGCCGGCCGGCCGCGCGCTGCCGGCCAGGCCCTCGCGGCCGCGCGGGCCCAGGACGTCGCGGTAGTGGCCGAGCAGCTCGTCGCCGATCGCCCGCCAGCCGCAGTCGGCCACCGACTCGCGGGCGGCCAGCCCCATCGCGCCCCGTTCCGCGCCGTCGGCGGCCAGCCGGGCGACCGCGGCCCGCAGCGCCGCGGGGTCGGCCGGCCGGTAGTGCAGGCCGGTGCGCCCGTGCTCGATGACGTCGAACAGCCCGCCGGCGGCCGGTCCGACCACCGGCACCCCGCTGGCCTTCGCCTCCTGCGCCGCCTGGCAGAACGTCTCGTGCACGCCGGTGTGCACAAAGACGTCGAGGCTGGCGATGGCGGCCGACAGCGCCTGCCCGGACTGGAAGCCGAGGAACACTGCGCCCGGCAGCAGGCGGCGCAGCCGCTCCCGCTCCGGCCCGTCACCGACGACCACCAGCCGGGTGCCGGGCAGCCCGGCCACGGCCCCGAGCAGCTCGACGCGCTTCTCCCGGGCGAGCCGGCCGACGTAGCCGACGATGGCCTCGCCGTCAGGGGCGAGCCGGCGGCGCAGCTCGGCGTCCCGGTGGGCCGGGTTGAACCGCTCCAGGTCGACGCCGCGCCGCCAGCGGGCCACCCGCGCCACGCCCGCCCGGACCAGCGCGTCGACAGCGTCCCATGAGGGGGCCAGGGTGCGGGCGGCCAGCCGGTGCACCACGGCGAGCCAGCGCCAGATCACCCGCTCGGCGGCGGCGAGGCCATAGCGGGTGGCGAAGCCGGCGAGATCGGTCTGGTAGACGGCGACGCTCGGCACGCCCAGGCGGTCGGCGGCGAACGCGGCCTGCGCGCCCAGCCCGGCTGGGGCGGCCAGGTGCACGATGTCCGGCTCGAACCAGCGCAGCGCCGGGACCAGGCCGGGCCAGGGCGCCGCGAACCGGAACTGCGGGTAGCCGGGCAACGGCACGGACGGTGCCCACAGCACCGGCGCGCCGGCGTAGCTCCTGGGCGCGCTGGCCAGCGCGCGCGGTCCCGGCGCCGGCGCGACCACCAGCGCCTGGTGCCCCTCGGCCCGCAGGTGCTCCAGTACCCGGCACACTGTGTTGGTCACCCCGTCCACGTGGGGCAGGAACGACTCGGTGACCAGGGCGACGCGCACCCGCTCACGGTCCCAGCCCCAGGCGACGCGGGCCCCCACCCGCGGCCGGCCAACACGTGAACGTTCCGGCACGGCCAGGCTGGCCGCTGTCCGTCCGGTTTCCCCCGCCCGACGCGCGGGTGAACCCGGAACGCCGACGTCCGGCCCGGGCCGTCGGTCAGCTCAGCAGGCCGAGGGCGGCGTCGACGATCGTAGCGCTCGGTGCCGCGCCCACGGCCGCCAGGCGGTCGCCGTGGACCCCGGCGAGGAAGGCCAGCCGGCCCGGGTCGCCGTCGACGACCGTGACCAGCGGGGAGCGCGCGTGCGCCGGGAACATCTCGTCGAGCACCCACCAGGCGTCCGGGTGGCCGCCGGACCGGCGCGCCCGCAGCGCCGCGAACACGAGGTCCGGGGACGTGACGACGACGACCGCGACGCCGCGGCCGAGGTGCGCGGCCAGCTCGTCGGCGGCGTCGAGCACCTCTGGCAGCACCGCCCCCATGCTGACCAGCGTCAGCACCGGCGTCGGCCCGCCGTCGCGCAGCCGGTAGCCGCCGGCGAGCACGGCGGCCCGCCGGTGGGCCCGCGCCTCGCCGTCCGCCGGCACACCGGCCAGCCGCTGGTCGATGGGCCGGGCCGACAGCCGCAGCAGGCTCGACCACCCGTCCGCCCGCGCCAGCCCGCTCAGCGCCGCGAGCAGGCACCATGCCAGGTCCTGCGCGAACGCCGGCTCGTAGCAGACCACCCGGGCCCGGCCGGCGTCGGCCCCGCTGGCCGGGACGAGGCTGGCACCGGCGGCGCCGTCGACGGCGGCGGCGCCGGTCAGGGCGGGCGGGCCTGCGGTCGACGGATCGGTTGGGCCGCCACGGCCGTCCGCCGCCGGCCGCGTGGCGCTCGCGCCCCCGGCGGCGGTCAGCGCGAGGCCGGCCAGCCGCGGGTCGGCACCGGTGTCCGCGACCACCAGCACCGAACGGGCGTCGGCCAGGCAGCCGGCCACCCACGCCGGCACCACCCGGCCCGCCGCCAGCTCGTCCGTCACCCCGACCGGCAGCAGCGGCACGCCCTGCCGGCGCCAGGCCACCCCGAGGTTGGCGAGCACGCCGACGAACGCCCCCGGTGACAGCGCCCCGGCCACGCGCCGCGGCGTGCCGGCCCGGCCGGCCCCACCGGCACCGCCCGCCGGCACCGGGACCGCCCGCGCCCCGTCCGGGTCCAGCCAGCCGGCGACGACCGGGTCCGCGTCCCTGGTCGACACGGTGACCAGCGCGCCGGCCGCATCCGGTGCCGCCAGCAGCAGGCCGCGCAGCACCGCGCCGAACGCCCGTTGCGTGCAGACCTGCTCCGGCCAGCCCGGCCGACCCAGCTCGCCGGGCACGCCCGGCGGCTCGGGCAGCGCCAGCACCGACCGGTCCAGGTAGGCGGCCACGTGCGCGGCCAGCCGGGCACCAGGGCTACCGGCCGACAGGCCGTCGACCGCGCCGGGCTGGCCGGCCGGCGCCGCCCCGTTCCCTCCGGCCACCAGCCCGTTCCCGCCGCCGGCCGGCACCAGCGCGTCCAGGTCGTGCCCGCCGGCGCCGGTCGCCGGCTCGGGCGAGTGCGCGGGCAGCGCCGGGACGCCAGGGTGAGCCGAGGCGACGGCGAGCTGGTCGGCCCGTCCCGGCCGTGCGCCCACCGGGCCGGCGGCGCCGGCCGGGGCGCGGGTGGCGGCGTCGTGGGTGTGGGCGAACAGCACGGTCGGCCGGTCGGCGGCGACCTCGTCGAACGCGTCGATGAGCAGGGCCAGGTCGTGCCCGCCGGCGTCGCGCAGCGCGGCGTGGATCTCGTCGTCGGTGAGCGCCTCGAGCAGCCAGGCGATCCCCGCCCCGGACGCGCCCGGGCCGGCCAGCCGGCGGCGCAGCTCGGGACCGCGGGCCCGCAGCAGGCCGCGGTACTCGGCCCGGGTCATCCGGTCGAGCCGGGCCCGCAGGGCCTGGCCACCGGGCCGCTGGAACAGCCCGTTCAGCCGCCGGCCGAACCGCAGGGTCAGCACCTGCCAGCCGGCCGCATCGAACATCCGCGCGGCGCCGGCCGGCCCGGCCAGTCCCGGCTGGCCGCCGCCGGCCACGTCCTCGCCCACCGCCGCGTCGGGCACCAGCACCACCCAGAACAGCTCGCCCAGGTGGGGCGTCCGCTCGTCGGTGACCGCCTCCCAGACCGCCGGGTCGCGCAGCTCGGCGAACTCCAGCAGGCAGATCGCCCGGCCGGACGGCAGGTGGTCGAGCCGGGCGCCGGCGAACCGGCGGGCCAGGGTTCCCCAGATGGTCCCGCTCGGCCCCACCGTCCCGGCGCCGGTTGCCCGCAGCGCCCGGCCCGCCCGGCCGTCGGCGGCCTCCCAGCGCGCCTGGGCGCCTGGCCTGGCCACCCTGGTCGCCACGGCGCGCGGGTCGTCGGCGGGCCGCGAGGGCAGGCCGTTGCCACCCCCGTAGCCGATGTCGGTGCCGGGGCCCGCGCCGTCGAGGACGACCGGCCGTGCCGCGTCGAGCAGGTCGTGCACCGCCGCCAGCAGCGGGGCGGCGTGCGGGGTGACGCTCACCCGGTCCTCGGCCCGCAGCGAGTCGAACCACAGGACGGCGGCGACGGAGGAGCCGGCCGCGGTCAGGTCCCGGCGGCGGTCCGCCTGCTCGGCGGTCAGCAGGCCGGCCCGCTCGGCGTGCTCGATGCCCGCCTCGGCCGACCGGCGCAGCCAGTCCTCGACCTCGGCCAGCGCCACCAGGTCGAGCACGCCCCCGGGCGGCCCCGGCGTGATGCCGGCGGCACCGGCCGCGTCCGCCGCGGGCGTCGATGGTGGAGGCGGCGGCGCCAGCGCGACGGGCGGCTCCGGCTCGGCCGGGACCGGCGCGGGTGCGGCCGGTGCTGGCCGCGGCGCGGGCACGGCCAGCACCATCGTGTCCGCCTCCAGGTAGGGCTCGTCGGCGTAGGCCGCGTGCACCTCGTCGGCGTGGGCCGCGTACGCCTCGTCGGCGCTGGCCGGGTCCGCCGGCTCGGCCACCTCGGCCGGGAACGGCTGGTCGACCTCGGCCGGGAACGACTCGTCGGCCGGCGGCACGTCCGGTCCCGGCGACCAGGCCGTCGCGGCGACGTCGTCCCGGTACGCCGCGCCACTGTCCTGGTAGGCGGCGCCGCTGTCCCCGTGGGCCGCGCCGCTGTCCCGGTGGACCAGGCTGACCGGTCCCACCCGGCGCTGTGGCATGGCGGGGCCGGTGTGGGCGTCCGCCTCGGCCGTGCCGTTGCGCGCGCTGGCGGCTGGCCAGGTGGCACGCGGCTGGTTGGCCGGCGCCGCGCCCCAGCCGGCGACCGCCGCCTCGTCCACCGGAAGATCCGAGAACGCGAAGCGTCGGCCGCGGCCGGGCGGGCGCCGCGGCGGGCGCTGCTCCGCGGGCATGGTTGCCCTCCGTCCCAGGTCGAGCGGGCTACGACTGTCGGGCTACGACTGTCCGGACGTGTGGCCCGGCCCTGGCGTTGCCCCTGGCCCGGGCGGTGTTCACCGGTCCGGTTGATCGTGGCCGCGGAGCGCGTCCAGACGATCACGCAGCGCGGCCTCGGTGTCGGACGGGACCGCCAGCTCGACCAGCTTGGTGCGACTGGTGGCGCCATGGACCAGGCTGACGTCCCGCCGGCGCAGTCCCAGGGCCTCGGCGAGGGCGCGCAGGGCCGCCTCGGTCGCCCGGCCGTCCACGGCCCGGTCGGTGACCCGGACCACCAGGCTCGGCTCCCCGGCCGGGGTGGCCACGGCGCCGCCGACCCCGGTCCGCCGCGCGCCGGGCTGGACTCGGATCGTCAACCGCACGCCATCATCGTCGCGCACCCGGGAAATCGCTGGCCACCGCGGTTGCCTGGGCCGGCCCTGCCGCCTGCGGCCGCGGCGGGAGCGGCCGGCGCTGGCCCGTCGTGGTCGCCGCCCGTAGCCCGGCCCGCGCGTACCGCACCCTCGGAGCACGCCGACTCGCACGCGCGGTCACGAACGGCGCACCGGGCACGCCTGCGGACAGGGCACAGTGGCGGGTGCGGCCGGGGCCAGGGCCGGGCGGCTACGATCCGCGTCATGGTCGAGAACGAGGGTCGGGTCGCACTGGTAACCGGCGGCAACCGCGGGATCGGCGCCGCCTGCGCCGCGGCCCTGGCGGCCGAGGGCCAGCGGGTGGCGGTGGCCAGCCGCGGCGGCGAGGCCGGTGACGGGATGTTCGGCGTCCGGATGGACGTGACGAGCTCCGAGTCGGTGGAGAAGGCGTTCGCCGAGGTCGAGGCGGAGCTGGGGCCGGTGGAGATCCTGGTGTCCAACGCCGGGATCGTCCGGGACACCCTGCTGCTGACCATGTCCGAGGACGCGTTCCGCGACGTCGTCGACACCAACCTGCTGGGCGCCTACCGGGTCGCCAAGCGGGCCGCCCGCGGCATGATCCGTCGCCGGTACGGCCGGCTGATCTTCATCTCGTCCGTCGTCGGGCTGTCCGGCCAGGCGGGCCAGGCCAACTACGCCGCATCCAAGGCGGGCCTCGTCGGCTTCGCCCGCTCGCTCGCCCGGGAGCTGGCGCCGCGCGGAATCACCTCGAACGTGGTCGCCCCCGGCCCGATCCGCACCGACATGACCGACGCGCTCACCGACGCCCAGCGCGAGCTGCTCATCTCCGGGGTGCCGAGCCGGCGCATGGGCGAGCCGGAGGATGTCGCCGCGGCGGTCGCGTTCCTCGCCTCCGAGCGGGCCGGCTACATCACCGGCGCCGTGCTGCCGGTCGACGGCGGGATCGGGATGGGCCATTGACCGCTCCCGCGACGGACGGTCGCGGGGCCGACGGTGACGCCGGCGCCTACGGCGACGTCGACGCGCTGCTGCTGGTGACGTTCGGCGGGCCGGATGGGCCGGACGACGTCGTGCCGTTCCTGGAGAACGTCACCCGCGGCCGTGGCGTGCCGCCGGAGCGGATCGCCGAGGTCGCCGACCACTACCGGCGCCTCGGCGGGCGCAGCCCGATCAACGAGCAGAACCGGTCGTTGCTGGCCGCGCTGCGCGCGCAGCTCGCGCCGCTGCCGGTCTACTGGGGCAACCGCAACTGGAAGCCGTACCTGCGCGACGCCGTCGCCCAGCTGCGCGCCGACGGCGTCCGGCGGGCCGCCTGCTTCATCCCGTCCGTCTTCGCGACGTATTCCTCGTGCCGGCAGTACCGGGAGAACCTGGCGCAGGCCCTGGCCGACACAGCGGACGGCGGCCAGCCGTTGGAGCTGATCAAGCTGCGGGTGTTCTTCGACCACCCGGGCTTCCTCGAACCGATGGCCGACCGGGTGTCGGCCGCGCTGGACGCGTTGCCGGCGGACCGGCGGGCCGGCGCCCACCTGGTCTTCGTGGCCCACTCGGTGCCGCACTGGCAGGCGGAGCAGAGCGGCCCGCTCGGCGGCGCCTACCCGCGCCAGCTGCGCACCGCCGCCGAGCTGATCAGCCAGCTGGTCGCGGAGCGCCGCCGGGCCGAGCGCGCGGGCGGCGAGGGCGGCGATGGCGGTGGCGGGGCGCACCCGTGGCACCTCGCCTACTGCAGCCGCAGCGGCCCGCCGAGGGTGCCCTGGCTCACGCCGGACGTCGGCGACCGGCTGACCGAGCTCGCCGCGGCCGGCGCCACCGCCGTCGTGATCGTCCCGGTCGGCTTCGTCACCGACCACATGGAGGTCATCCAGGACCTCGACGAGGAGGCGATGTCGCGGGCGCAGCGGCTGGGGCTCGCCGCCGTGCGGGCCGGCACCGTCGGCACCGACCCGCGGTTCGTCCGCATGGTCGCCGACCTGCTCGCCGAGCGGCGCGACCCGGCCATCCCCCGACGATCGCTCGGCCCAGACGGCCCGTTCCCGGACGTCTGCCCGACCGACTGCTGCTCGACACCGGACGCCGCGGACCGCCTGCCGGCCGCGGGCGGCCCCCCCCCCCCCCCCCCCCCCCCCCGCCCCCCCCCCCCCCCCCCCCGCCCCCCCCCCCCCCCGGGGCCCGCCCCCCCGGCCGCCCGGCCCCCGCCCGCGGGCGGGGCCCGGCACCCCGGCCGACGCCGCCGGCCGCGGCCGCCACCGCCGCCCAGCCGGCGCCACCGCCGCCGGGTAGCCGGCCGCCAGGTAACAGCAACGGCTGGCACGGGCCGGCCACAATCGGTGCAGTCGGATACCTGACGGCCGATATCGACCGCAGCGGGACCGCACACGATCGGTGGCAGGCAGTATGGAAAGCGTGCTCCGGTCGACCGCCCGCCTGATCAGGCGGATCCTGCTGACGACGCTGGGCCTGCTCGTGCTCGGTCTGGGACTCGCGGGCCTGGTGCTTCCGGGCCCAGGCTTCCTGATCATCGCGCTGGGGTTCTTCATCCTCAGCCTGGAGTACGAGTGGGCGCGGCGGCGGTTCGAGGCCGCCCGCCAGAAGGCAGCCGACCTGGCCGACCTCGCGGTCGCCCGGGTCTGGTCGACGGCCGGCTCGATCCTCGCCGGTCTCGCGATGATCGCCGCCGGGATCCTCTGGATCAGGTACGAGGAGCTGCCGTTCTCCTCGCCGTGGAGCGGCGGCAGCGTGATCTTCGGCGGCACCGTCGTGCTGGTCACGATCTTCGTCAGCCTCTGGCAGGCCTACCAGGCCAGGAAGGCCGGCCGGCCGACGCCGGCAGAGCTGCTGGAGGCCCAGCGGCACACCCACGGCGACGACGACCACGGTCATCACGGCAACCACGAGCACCACGCCCACCACGAGCACGGCCACGGGCTGGACCGCGGCGACGCGGCGGACGCCACGACGCGGGCCGTCCGCTGACCCGCCGCGCAGCCCGCTCCCGGCTGCTGAGCAGGACGGTCTCGGACACCCGGCGACCGGGTCGGAAGCGAATCCGCCACCGTCCTGCCGGGCTTCGCTGACCAACGTCGTGCGCTTTGGCAGGATGCCAGCCATGAGCGGACTTCTCGAAGGTAAGCGGGTCCTGGTCACCGGCGTGCTGACCGACGCGTCGATCGCGTTCGCCGTCGCCCGCATCGCACAGGAGCAGGGCGCGACGGTCGTGCTCACCGGCTTCGGCCGCGGCTTGTCGATCACCCGCCGGATCGCCCGCCGGCTGCCGAGCGAGCCGCCTGTCCTGGAGCTGGACGTCACCGACGAGTCCCACCTCTCCGGCCTCGCCGACAAGGTGCTCGAGCACGTCGACGGGCTGGACGCCGTGCTGCACGCCGTCGGGTTCGCGCCCGAGTCGGTGCTCGGTGGCAAGCCCTTCGTCGAGGCTCCCTGGTCGGACGTCTCCACCGCGCTGCAGGTGTCGACCTGGTCGCTCGCGTCGCTGACCCGGGCGGTGCTGCCGGTGTTCGGCGAGCGGGGCAGCGTCGTCGGCCTGGACTTCGACGCCTCTGTCGCCTGGCCGTCCTACGACTGGATGGGCGTCGCCAAGGCCGGCCTCGCCTCCGCTGCCCGCTACCTGGCCCGCGACCTCGGCCCGCGGGGCATCCGGGTGAACCTGGTGTCCGCCGGCCCGCTGCGCACGATGGCCGCGAAGAGCATCCCCGGCTTCGAGAAGATCGAGGGTGTCTGGGACGGCCGGGCTCCCCTGGGCTGGGACGTGCAGAACACCGAGCCCGCCGCCCGCGCCTGCGTCGCGCTGATGTCCGACTGGTTCCCCGCCACCACCGGCGAGATCATCCACGTCGACGGCGGCTTCCACGCGGTCGGCATCTAGGCGAGCGCCCGCCGGGCCGCCGGCCGGCCCAGCGGCCGGGCCTTAGAACGGCGTGCCAGCGTAGGGCAGCGGGTCGACGCGAAACAGCTCGTCTGCCCTGGTCAGCGCGGCCTGGTCGCGGGCCTGGACCCGGCCGGCGGCGGCCAGCTGCCACCAGCGGGTGCCGCCCAGGTAGGCGGCGCCGAGCGTGGCCACGTCGGTCTGCAGGTCGGCGCCGGTGGCCGGGGCGTCGGGCAGCCGGGCGGCCCCGGACCCGCTCACCTCGTAGCAGCCGCTGTTGTCCGCCAGCAGCTCGTCGACGACCTCGATCGTCACCGCGCCGACGCCGTCCCGGTAGGTCCGCGCGGCGAGCGCGGCCGGCACGTCGAGCAGCCGCAGCCAGGTCTCGTCCTCGGTCGCGGTGATCTTCATCGCCCGCTGGTCGGTCAGCATGAACGGCAGCGGGTCGTCGAACGGCAGCTCGAAGTTCAGCCGGGTGACCAGGTCAACACCCAGCAGGTAGCGCAGCAGGCCGGCCCTGGCTTGCTGGCTGCCGACGACGAAGTCGTGCACGTCGACGGCGCGGTCCTCGCGGTGGCGCCAGCCCTGCGGGGCCTCCGGCTGGTAGCGGACGAACCCGTCCTCGGCCCCCGGCGCGCCGTGCACCGCGATGTAGTGCTCGTTGCCAGCCTCGACCGCGGCGCGCAGCCGCCGGATGTTCCACCACCGCTCGCTGCGCCCGATCGCGCCGGGCTGGTGGGCCGCGCTCTCGTACACCCTGGCCAGCAGCTCCCAGGTGCTGTCGGCCGACGGGTCGAGCAGCCGCACCGGGCCGTGCGCGCCCGCGACGGTGGGCCGCAGCCGGGCCCGGGACCGCAGGACCTCGCCGGTCACCGCCCGGGTGGCGACGCCGTAGCCGAACCGTTCGTAGATCACCGCCTCGCTGGCCCGCAGCGTCGCGACGACGTCACCGCGGGTGCGCGCGTCGGTGAGCTGGGCCCGCATCAGCGCGGTGAGCAGGCCGCGGCGGGTGTGGGTGGGCAGGACCCCGACCCGGGTGACGGCGGCGTGCGGCAGCCGCCGGCCGCCGGGCACCGCAAGCCAGCTGGCCAGCGAGTCGGTGGAACCGACGAGCTGGCCGTCGACGAACGCGCCGAACTGGCGGCCCTCGTGGAAGTAGGCCGCGCCGGTCTGGTCCTCGGCGAAGAACGGCAGCGAGGGGATCGAGACCAGCGCGGTCTCGAACACCCGCATCAGGGCCGCCCGTTCCGCCGGCTCCAGCGGCCGGATCTCGGCCGGCCCCGCCACCGGCCCGCTGTCCGGCCCCGCCGCCGGCCCGGGTGGCCCGGCGGGCGGCTGCGCGCCCGGCTCCGCCGACCCGGCGGAGCGTCGCCCGCTGCCCGCCACGGTCGGGCCGAGCGCCGTCGCACCGCCAGCCATCATCATCCGGCTCCCCTCCGCGCTCTCACCGTCATCGGCCGACGGACCCGGCGCGCCACAGCGGCCCACGCTGGCCGGCTGGCCAGCCCCGCCCCGGGCCGTGGCGCCGCGGTCGTCGGCCTGTCCGTCCGGCAGCCCATCCTGGCCCGCCAGGGTGGCGACGTCACCCAGGTTTTCCGGGTCAGGTCCCACCGAGCGGGGCGCGGCGCCCGCAGTCCGGAACGGACACGGATACTGGACCGGCAGCATGCGGACGAGGTCGGCGGCGAGAAGCAGGAGGCGGCACCCGGTGGCAGGACGAATCGCGGTGATCGGCGGCGGGATCCTCGGGCTCGCGGTGGCCCGACGGCTCGGACAGGTCCAACCGTCGGCCGCGGTGACCGTCTTCGAGAAGGAACAGGACATCGCCCGCCACCAGACCGGCCGCAACAGCGGTGTCGTGCACGCCGGGCTCTACTACGTCCCCGGCTCGCTGAAGGCGACGCTGTGCCGGCGCGGTGTCGGCCTGCTGCGGGACTACTGCGCCCGCCACGGCATCCGCTACGAGGAGTGCGGCAAGGTCGTCGTCGCGGTCGATGACACCGAGCTCGACCGGCTCAAGGAGATCGCGCGGCGGGCCGAGGCGAACGGCGTGCCGGACTGCGTCATGCTCGACGGCGCCGAGCTGCGCCGGGTCGAGCCGCACGCCCGCGGTGTGGCCGCGCTCTACTCGCCGACGACCGCGATCGTCGACTACCCGGCCGTCTGCCGGGCACTGCGGGCCGAGATCGAGTCGGCCGGCGGCACGGTGCGCACCGGCGCCGAGGTCGTCGCGATCGACGACCAGGCGGACGGGGTGCGGCTACGGCTGCGGGTGCGGGGCGCCGTCGCCGCCCCCGCGAACGGGCACCACCCGACCGGCGCGCCGCCAGCCGGCGGCGGCGTGGTCGCGCAGGTGACCGAGCAGGTCGGCCCGTTCGACATGCTGGTCTCGTGCGCCGGCCTGCAGTCCGACCTGGTCGCCCGGCTCACCGGGGAGGACCCGTCCCCGCAGATCATCCCGTTCCGCGGCGACTACTGGCTGCTGCGCACGCACCGCCGTGGCCTGGTCCGCGGGCTGATCTACCCGGTGCCCGACCCCCGCTACCCGTTCCTCGGCATCCACCTGACCAAGCGGGTCGACGGCGAGGTGCTCGTCGGCCCGAACGCGGTGCTGGCCGGCGCCCGCGAGGGCTACACGCTGGGCACAGTCAGGCTCGGTGACCTCAGGGGCACGCTCGCCTGGCCGGGCATGCGCGAGCTGGCGAAGGCGCACTGGCGGACCGGCGCCAAGGAGATGCTGCGCTCTGCCAGCAAGCGCGCGTTCATCGCCGAGGCCCGCCGCTACGTCCCCGAGCTGACGGCGGCCGACGTCGTCCGCGGCCCCTCCGGCGTGCGCGCCCAGGCGGTGGCCCGCGACGGCAGCCTGGTCGACGACTTCGTCCTCGCCCACCGCGGCCGCGTCCTGCACGTCCGCAACGCCCCGTCCCCCGGCGCGACCGCGTCGCTGGCCATCGCCGAGCACATCGTCGCCCAGCTCGTCCCCGAGCCGCAGTCGGACGCGACCGCCTGAGCCCGACCGCTCACCCGGCTGCCGTCTCGTGGCGACGAGCATCCCGGACCGGGCCGCCGCGACGCAGACTAGTCGGATGACCAAGGCGGTCGGTGCCAGCTCCAGCCGCGCGGCGACGGGCCCGGGGGACCCCGGCCGGCCGGCCTCGGACCCAGCCGGAGCGGAAGCGGGAGCTGGCGCGCTGGCCGGGCGGGCGCTGCCGGCCGGGCTGCTGGTGGCGGTCGTGCTGCTGGCGGCGAACCTGCGGCCGACGCTGACCGGGGTCGGCCCGCTGCTGCCGGAGATCGAGCGCTCGACCGGGCTGTCCTCGGGGTGGGCCGGCCTGCTGAGCACGCTGCCGCTGCTCACGTTCGCCCTGACCTCGCCGCTGGTCGGGCGGGCGGCGAGCCGGGCAGGCGAGAGCCGGCTGATCGCGCTGTCGCTGGTGGTGCTGGCCGCCGGCACGGCGGTGCGGTCGATCCCGGCGATCCCGCCGCTGTTCGCCGGGACCGTGCTGCTGTCGGCGGCGATCGCCTGCGCGAACGTGCTGCTGCCGGCGGTGATCCGGCGCCAGGTGCACCCGCGCCGGATCGGCGCGGTCAGCTCGCTCTACGTCACCGTGATGAGCATCGTCGCGTCGCTGGCGTCCGGGATCGCCGTGCCGCTGGCCGAGGTCCTGCCCGGCGGCTGGCGGGCCTCACTGGCCTGGAGCGCGGCGCTCGCGCTGGTGGCGCTCGCGGTCTGGGGCCCGCGGGCCCGCGCCGAACGCGCCGCCGGCCTCGCCGCGGCACCCGCCCCGGCCGCTGCCCCGGCGCCAGCCCCGGCCGGTGCCCCGGCGCCCGCCAGGGCTGGCGGCGCGCCGTGGTGGTCGTGGCTGGCCTGGCAGGTCAGCCTTTTCATGGGGCTGCAGTCGCTGGCGTTCTACAGCCTGGTCGCCTGGCTGCCGACGATCCTCGCCGACCGCGGGCTGTCGGCGGCCGCGGCCGGCTGGATGTTGTTCCTCTACCAGCTGGTCGGGCTGTTCGCGAGCAGCGCCGTCGGCCTGATGACCGGGCGCGGCGACGACCAGCGCTGGCTGGCCGCCGGCTGCGCGCTGCTGGTCACGGCCGGCCTGGTGGTGCTGCTGGCCGTGCCGGGGCTGGCCCTGCTCGCCTGCGCGGTGGCGGGTGTGGGCAGCGGCGTGCTGATCGTGCTGGCGCTGGCCTTCCAGAGCCGGCGGGCCGCGACCGGCGAGCAGGCGGCGGCGCTGGCCGGGATGGCGCAGGGCGTCGGCTACGGGGTGGCCGCGACCGGCCCGCTGCTGCTCGGCGTGCTGCACGACGCCGTCGGCAACTGGACGGTCCCGCTGTCGGTGCTGGTCGGGCTGTCGCTGGTGATGGCCGTCGCCGGCTACGGCGCCGGCCGCGACTCCCTGATCCCGCTCAGCCGGCCGGGCCGTCGCTGATCGCGGCCAGCAGCGGGAGCACGGTGGCGCAGGTCGGGGTGGGCACGCCGTGCTCGGCGCCGATCCGCACGACCGCGCCGATCAGGGCCTCGTGCTCCAGCGGCCGGCCGGCGATGCGGTCGTAGAGCATCGACGTGCCGGCGCCCGGCGGCTGGTGGCGCAGCCGCCGCACGGTGAACTCGGGCAGGCCGTCTGGCACCGCCGCGCCGTCGGCCCTGGCGACGGCGACGGCCTCCCGCATGATCCGCAGGGCCAGCTCGGCGACGTCGTCGCGGCGCAGCACCTCGAGGCGGCGGCCGGTGAGCGCGGTCAGCGTGTTGGCCGCGCTGTTGACGCACAGCTTCGTCCACGCCGCGGTGGCGAAGTCGTCGGTCAGCCGCAGCTCCCCGCCGGTCAGCACCCGCTCGCCGAGCCGCTCGGCCAGCGGGGTGTCCGGGACCTGCATGACGCCGCCCGCCCGGTGCCGGATCACCCCAGGGCCCAGCGCCTCGGCGTTGATGTAGACGACCGCGGGCAGCACCGCATCGGGGACGGCGACCGAGGCGACCCGCTCGGCGTGCCGGACCCCGTTCTGGGCGACGATCACGCCGGTGCCGGGGCCGACGGTCGCGGCGAGCCACGGCGCGGCGGCCGCCGTCTGGTGGGCCTTCGTGGCCAGCAGCACCCAGTCGAACCCGGCGACGTCCAGCGGGAGCTGCGACGGGTGGGTGACCACCTCCGCCGGCACCGGCGCCTCGACCTCGCCGCCGTCCGGGTCACCCGAGATCACCACCAGCCGCTCGAACGGCCGGCGCGTGCACAGCCAGACCTCCGCCCCGGCCGCCGCCACCCGCGCGGCGAAGTACCCGCCCACCGCGCCGATGCCGATCACGGCGACCCG
>JADGHD010000571.1 GCA_019689615.1 Frankia sp.
CCCCAGCGCACACACCGCCCCGAACCCGACCCAGAAACCTCACCGACCCCACCCGAACCGTAACCCGGACCCCGAGCCGGACGTGCCACGGCGCACCCGGCTAGACCCCGGACCCAAAAGAGCCCTTGTTCAGCGGTCTCCTAGGGGGATGCCCAGCCGTTCCGCGACCCGCTCGACCAGCGCGGGGGCTGCCGGCGCGGTCGCCACCAGGCCGAGGCGCACCGTGCGGGTCCACGCGGGCAGCGTGGACTCGCCGTCGAGCAGCTCCACCAGCTTGGCCCACTGGGTCGGCACCCCGCCGACGTAGGCGTCCCGGTCGCCGTGGCGGGCGGCGGCGCCCAGCGCCCTGCCGATGGTCGCGTACTCGTCGGGCCCGCCCAGCGGCGGGGGCGGGAACCTCGGTCACCGCGGTCAGTCCCGGCCCAGGATGACCGTGCCCGACGAGCAGAACCAGCCACCGGTGCCGCTCACGCAGGCCAGCCGGGCGTCGGGGACCTGGCGGCCCTCGGCCTCGCCGCGCAGCTGGCGCACGGCCTCGACGAGCAGGAACAGGCCGCGCTGGCCCGGGTGGCAGGCGGACAGGCCGCCGCCGTCGGTGTTGGTCGGCAGCGCGCCGCCCAGGCGCAGCCGGCCATCCGCGACGAAGGGGCCGCCCTCGCCCTTCTTGCAGAAGCCGAGGTCCTCCAGGGTGACCAGCAACATGTAGGTGAAGGCATCGTAGAGTTCGCAGACGTCGATATCGTCGGGGGTCACGCCGGCCCGGGCAAACGCCAGCGGCCCGGACACCGCCGCCGGGCTGGTGGTGACGTCGTCCCACTGGCTGGTCGACACGTGGGTGACGCACTCGCCGGTGCCGAGCACCCACACCAGGGGGCGCGGCAGGTCGGCGACCCGATCTTCGGCCACAAGCACGGCGGCGGCGCCGCCGTCCGAGCGGATGCAGCAGTGCAGCCTGGTAAACGGGTCGGCGATCACCGGCCCGGCCAGCACGTCGTCGATCGTGATCGGGTCGCGGTAGTACGCCTCCGGGTTCGGACCAGCGTTGCACCGGGCCGAGACGGCGATCTCGGCGAGCTGCTCGATGGTGGTACCGAACTCGTGCATGTGCCGGCGGGCGGCCATCGCGTACTTCGAAATCAGGGTGTGGCCGTATGGGGCCTCCCACTGCTGCGGGCCGCGGCTGCCCCAGTTCAGGTTGGCCGTGCGCAGTCTGCGGCGCAGGTCCGAGCGGGCCGTGGAGCCGTAGGTGAGCAACACGACATCGGCGTGCCCGGCGGCGATGGCGTCGGCTGCGTGCGCGGCCATGACCTCCCAGGAGGCGCCACCGACGGCCGTCGAGTCGATCCAGCGGGGGCGCAGGCCAAGGTACTCGGCGACGTCGATGGGTGCCAGCGTGCCCAGCGAGGTCGAGGCAAGGCCGTCGACGTCGGCCGGTCCCAGCCCGGCGTCGGCCAGCGCGCGCCGGCTCGCCTGGGCAATGAGCCCGTAGGGGGTGGAGTTGTCGGTGCGGCCGAGGTCGGAGAGCGCGACCCCGGCGATGGCCACCCGGCGGCCCGTCTTCACTGTCATATGTCCTCCGCGTTGGCGAATGCGCGAGCTGTGTCTCATGGCTCGGGCTACTGGGCTGCGGGCTGGGCGACCAGGCGGGCGAGGTGGTCGGTAGGCTCGCCGAACACGTGGTCGAGCACATGCGCGCGCTTCAGGTACAGGTGCGCGTCGTGATCGAAGGTGTAGCCCATCCCGCCGTGCACCTGGATGTTGGCGGCGGCGTTCTCGATGGCGTAGCGATCCGCGATGATCTTCGCCGCCAGGGCCTGGAACTCCGCGTCGGCGCGCGCCGTCTGCACACAGACCGCCGCGAACAGGAGCTGCGAGAGCGCCGCCTCGGCACGCACCGCCATGTCCGCGCAGGCGTGCTTGATGGCCTGGTTGACCCCGATCGGGCGGCCGAACTGCACCCGGACCTTGGCGTACTCGGCTGACATGTCCCGGGTCGCCTCGGCGATGCCCACGTTCATCGCGGCGGCGAGCACGAGCGCACGCAGGTGGATCCGGTCGTCTGACGCCGGCACCCACACGATGACGGGGACTTTGCCGGCGACTGCGGTCGCCAGCCGGATGCCCGGGTCGATCGCGGGCACCTGCTCGACGTCGCCCAGCGCGGCGGTCTCCACCAGGGCGGCGCCAGCGGCGTCGACGAGCAGCAGGTAGCGCGAGTCGAGCGCGTCGAACAGGTCGAGCTGGCCGTCGACGACCGTGCCTGGACCGGCGAGGCCGCCGATGTCGGGCCCGGAGCCGCGGCGCTGGGCTAGGCCGACCTGCGCCTCGCCGGACAGGATGGCGGAGGCCATCTCACGCTCGCCGGCGACCGCAGCGACCCGGGCGCCCAGAACGGTCGGCAGGAACGGCCCCGATACCAGGCGGCGGCCTATTTCCCGGAACAGCAGGGTCTCCTCGGCCAGGTCGCAGCCGGCGCCGCCGAGCTCCTCGGAGAGCGCGAGGCCGAACAGGCCCAGCCCGGCGCACTCCGCCCACACACGCCCGTCCACGGCGGCGGGGGCATGGCGCCGGTCCCGGATGGTGGAGATCGGGAGCTCCTTGCCGAAGAAGTCGGCCGCGAGCGCGGCGACCTCCTTCTGGGCTAGCGTGGGCAGCAGGTCCACGGTGCCCTCCTTGAGAATTTCGGTAGGCCGGGGCTAACGGGGTAGGCCGAGCACCCGCTCGCCGATGATGTTGCGCTGGATCTCCGAGGTACCGCCGCCGATGGTCGTCGAGTACGAGTACAGGTAGTAGCCCGACCAGCCGCCCGGTACCCAGCGCGAGACGAACCGCAGCCCGTCTGCGCCGAGCAGGTCGAACGCCAGCCGGTAGACCTTCTTGGCGATCTCGGAGTAGAAGAGTTTCAGCATCGAGCCCTCGGGGCCCGGGGTGTCGACGCGGGCGTTGCGGGAGATGCCGGCGTAGGTCATGGCACGCATCGCGGCGACCTCGGCGCGCGCGGTCGCCAGTCGGCGGGCGATCTCGTCGTCGGCGATCGCGGGCCGCCGCCCGTCCGGACCTGTCCGCTCCTTCGCGAGGTCGATCAGCTTCTCGACAGTGTCGGCGAGGCGTACCTGGTTGGCGGTGAACGCCGTGCCGCGCTCGAACGACAGGGTGGACATCGCCACACTCCAGCCGTTGTTCAGCCCGCCGACGACGTTCGACAGCGGGATGCGCACGTCGTCGTAGAAGACCTCACAGAACTCGGCGCCGCCCTCCATCGTCTCGATCGGGCGGACGTCGATGCCGGGGCTGTGCATGTCGCAGATCACCCAGGTGATGCCCTCGTGCCTCGACCCGTTGGAGTCGGTGCGGACCAGCAGTTCCTGCCAGTCAGCGATGGACGCGAAGCTGGTCCAGACCTTCTGACCGGACACGAGGAGTTCATCGCCCTCGACCCGGGCCCGCGTGCCGAGCGCCGCCAGGTCGGAGCCTGCGCCCGGCTCGGAGAAGCCCTGGCACCAGACCACCTC
>JADGHD010000572.1 GCA_019689615.1 Frankia sp.
CGCGCGGCTGGCCGACGAACCGCTGGTCGTCGACCCAGGC
Organism: Frankia sp.; assembly: GCA_019689615.1. Classification (GTDB taxonomy): domain Bacteria; phylum Actinomycetota; class Actinomycetes; order Frankiales; family Frankiaceae; genus Pseudofrankia. The sequence goes on from JADGHD010000572.1 coordinate 41, forward strand.
CCGGTGCTGCGGGCGGTGGTTGACGACTGGCGCCGTGGGGTCGAGCCGGGCGTCATCGGCGCGCGGTTCCACGCGGCGCTGGTGGCGCTGGTCGTGGAGCTCGCCGGGCTGGCCAGGCGCGAGCTGGGGCTGGAGACGGTGGTGCTGGGCGGCGGCGTGTTCCTGAACACGGTGCTGCTCACCGGTGCCCGGCGAGCGCTGCGGGCGGCCGGGTTCGAGGTGGTGGTCAGCCGGCACGTGCCGCTCGACGACGGCGGACTGGCGCTCGGCCAGCTCGCCGTGGCGGCGGCCGGTGGCGGGACGGAGATCGGGCCACGGCCGGCGGGCTCGGCCGTGGCCCACGAGACACCAAGCCACGCCGGGCGGGCCCGGCCGTGGCCCACGGAGATGAGGTGAGCACGCGTGTGCCTGGCGGTACCGGGCCGGGTCGTCCGGGCCTTCGAGCGACATGGGACCCCGATGGCCGAGGTCGACTTCGGCGGCATCCGCAAGGACGTCTGCCTGGCCTACCTGCCCGAGGCGGCGGTGGGTGACTACGTGATCGTGCACGTCGGCTTCGCGATCCAGCGGCTGGACGAACGCCGCGCGCTGGAGACGCTCGCCGAGTTCCAGCGGTTCGGCCTGCTGGAGGAGGAGTTCGCCGACCCGCTCGCGGACGGCCCGCCCGACGGCGGCGAAAGCCCGGCCGGCCCGCGCGCGGACGCCCCGGTCATGCCCGGCCCGCGGGCGGCGGGCGAGTACCGGCCGGGCGAGCAGCAAGCAGAAGGATGGAGGGTAGCCGCGCCGTGAGGTACCTGGAGGAGTTCCGCGACCCGGAACTGGCCGAACGCCTGGTCAAGGAGATCCACGCCGTGACGACCCGGCCGTGGGCGCTCATGGAGGTCTGCGGCGGGCAGACGCACTCGATCATTCGGCATGGCATCGACCAGCTGCTGCCAGACGGCATCGAGATGATCCACGGCCCCGGCTGCCCGGTGTGCGTCACCCCGCTGGAAACCATCGACCGCGCGCTGGACATCGCCTCCCGGCCGGGCGTCATCTTCTGCTCGTTCGGCGACATGCTGCGGGTGCCCGGCAGCGGCGCGGACCTGTTCCGGGTCAAGAGCGCCGGCGGCGACGTCCGGGTGGTCTACTCCCCGCTGGACGCCCTCACGCTGGCGATCGACAACCCGGACCGCGAGGTCGTGTTCTTCGGGATCGGATTCGAGACCACGGCGCCAGCCAACGCCATGGCGGTCCACCAGGCCAGGCGGCTGGGGGTGCGCAACTTCTCCCTGCTGGTCTCCCACGTCCTGGTGCCGCCGGCGATCTCCGCGATCATGGAGGCGCCGAGCTGCCGGGTCCAGGCGTTCCTCGCCGCCGGGCACGTGTGCGCGGTGATGGGCACCGGCGAGTACCCGGCGCTGGCCGAGCGCTACCGGGTTCCGATCGTGGTCACCGGCTTCGAGCCGCTGGACATCCTCGAAGGCGTCCGGCGCGCGGTCACCCAGCTCGAGGCCGGCCAACACGAGGTCGACAACGCCTACCCGCGGGCGGTCCCGGCCGAGGGCAACCCGGCCGCCCGGGCGCTGCTGGCCGAGGTGTTCGAGGTGACCGACCGCCCCTGGCGGGGCATCGGCACCATTCCCCGCTCCGGCTGGCGGCTCGCGCCCGCCTACGCGGACTTCGACGCCGAGCTGCGGTTCGAGGTCGACGGCCTGCGCGCCACCGAACCGGCCGCCTGCCGGGCCGGCGAGGTGCTGCAGGGCCTGATCAAGCCGCACGAGTGCGCCGCGTTCGGTACCGAGTGCACCCCACGCCGTCCGCTCGGCGCGACGATGGTGTCCGCGGAAGGCGCCTGCGCGGCCTACTACCGCTACCGGCGGCTGGAGCCGGCCCAGGCGGGTGCGCGGTGACCGCCGAGGCCGTTGACCCCGCGGCGTGGACCTGCCCGGTGCCGTTGCGGGATTCGCCGACCGTGGTGATGGGCCACGGCGGTGGCGGGTCGATGTCCGCCGAGCTCGTCGAGCACCTGTTCCTGCCGGCCTTCGGTGAGGCGGCCGCCGCGGCAGCGGCCGCCGGCCTCACCGACTCCGCCGTGCTCACCGTCGGCGACGGCGCGGCCAGGCTTGCCTTCTCGACGGACTCCTACGTGGTGCGCCCGATGTTCTTCCCCGGCGGCTCGATCGGCGATCTGGCCGTGAACGGCACCGTCAACGACCTGGCGATGTCCGGCGCACAGCCGCTGTGCCTGTCGACGGCGTTCATCCTCGAGGAAGGCACGCCGCTGGCCGACCTGTCGCGGATCGCCACCGCCATGGGCGAGGCAGCCCGCCGCGCCGAGGTGGCCCTCGTCACCGGCGACACCAAGGTGGTCGACGCCGGCCACGGCCATGGCGTGTTCGTGAACACCGCGGGGATCGGCCTGGTGCCCGACGGCGTGGACCTGCGCCCCGCCCGGGTCCGCCCCGGCGACGCGATCCTGGTCAGCGGTGACCTCGGCGTGCACGGCGTCGCGGTGCTCAGCTGCCGGGAGGGCCTGGAGTTCGGCACCACGCTGCAGAGCGACACCGCGCCGCTGCACGAGCTGGTCGCGGCGATGCTCGACCGCGAAGCGCCGGGCGGAAATCCGGATGTGCACGCCCTGCGCGACCCGACCCGGGGTGGGCTCGGGGCTTCCCTGAACGAGATCGCCCGCGCGGCCGGCGTCGGTATCGAGATCACCGAGCGCGACATCCCGGTTCCGGACGCGGTCGCCGACGCCTGCGGCATTCTCGGCCTTGACCCGCTGTATGTGGCGAACGAGGGAAAGCTCGTCGCGTTCGTCGCGGCACGGGACGCGGACCGGGTGCTCGCCGCCATGCGCCGCCATCCGCTCGGCCGGGGCGCGGCGGTCATCGGGACGGTGGTCGAGGAACACCCCGGCGTCGTCGTCGCGAGGACCGCGATCGGCGCGAGCCGGATCGTGGACATGCCGCTGGGCGAGCAGCTCCCCCGGATCTGCTGACCAGCGGCCCATCGGCGCGGAATCCGCTGGCCGACCCGCGGTGGGCGCGCTCCGCTGGGGTCTCGACCTGCCCAGCCCTAGGATGCGTTCCATGAGCGACAAGCAGGTAAGGATGATCGTCCTGTCCACGGACGATCTCGAGGAGTCGATCAAGTTCTACAGCGAGACCCTCGGCTTCCCGCTGAAGTTCCGCGACGGCGCCCACTTCGCGGCACTCGACGGCGGCTCTGTCACCCTTGCCCTCGCCACCTCCATCGACCACCCGATCCCGGGCCAGGTCGTCGTCGGCATCAAGACCGAGGACGTCGACGCCGCCGCGAAGGCGATCGAGGACAACGGCGGCGCCATCGTGAAGGGCCCCTACGACGACGCCCACGAGCGCCGCGCCGTGGTCTACGACAACAAGGGCAACGGACTCGTCTTCTACAAGCCCCTCCCCCGCTGAATCACCCCGTCCAGGCTCTTTTACGGATCT
>JADGHD010000573.1 GCA_019689615.1 Frankia sp.
GGCCCATCCCACCGTTGACCTGCAGCGTCACCAGCAGCCCCCGCCCGTCCCCGGCGATCGAGAGGAGCTCGCAGACCTGGTTGCGCCGGGCCGGAGAGACAACCTTCGCCCTCGGCAGCAGCCGGACCGGGTCGGCGGTGCGCAGCGTGACGGTCGGGCGGGTGACGAGCGTCCCGCGCTCGTTCGGGATCCGCCGCTCCCGGTCGACGGCGACGACCGTGCCGACGAACGCCTCACCGCTGACCCGGTAGCGGGCCAGCACCAGCGGGTCGTCGAGCGCGGCGTCGGCCTCCAGCTCCGCGAGGTCGCGCTCAAGGGTGGCCAGTCGCCGGGCCGCGGCGACCGCGTTGTCCCGCCGGGGCTGCGGCCGCCCGCCGTCGTTGTCCCGCAGGTAGGTGTAGTAGTCGCTGAACCGGGCGCGGTCACGGTCCCAGCGCCTGCCGACGGTTGCGGCGGCGGGCAGCGCGCGCAGCAGCCCGATCGCCCGCCACATCAGCCGCCAGGTCGGCTCGAGCTGGCCGGCCAGCAGCGACCGCAGCGCGGCCTCGGCGCGCTCCAGCGCCGCCGGGCGGTCCGGGTCGGTCTGCGGGCGGTCACGCGCCGCCTCGTAGGCCGCGATCGCCGGGGCGAGCTCGTGGTTGTCGAACCAGGGGTCGGTCGCCGGCCCCGCGGGCGGCGAGCGCCGCGGGTCCTCGGCCAGCCTGGCCGCCGACCGGCCGGTCAGCCCCGGCGGCGGGTCGATCCAGCCGAGGAGCGCGGCCAGGCTCGCGTCCTCCAGCGCGCTCTGCCCGCTCGCCCAGTGCCGGGACAGCACGTCGGTCAGCGCGAGCAGGGTCGACGAGCCCGGGTGCTCGGCGCACTGGGCGAACCAGGTCAGCCAGCGGCCCAGCAGCGGCACGCCGGCCGGCACCGCCCACTCGCCCGCGGTGGACCGGAACCGGGTCGAGCGGCCGAGCAGCCGCAGGAACTCGATCCCGCCCCGGTTGGGCACCAGCAGCTGCGGTGCCCGCAGATAACGGGTGCGCTCGCCGCTGTCGTCGTCCGCCGCGGGCTTCGCCGACCGCGGCGGCGGGATGGTCTCGCTGCCGGCGGCGGCGCAGCGCTCGACATGGCCCAGGACGATGTCCGCCAGCTGGGCGGCGAACGCGAACCGCAGCTCGCGGTCCCGCGGCTGGGGGACGACCAGCAGCGCCGGGGCCGGGGGGGGGGGGCGCCGCCCCCCCGCCCCCGGGCCAGCGGCGCGTTCGCCTCACCGGCCAGCGTCAGCGGAACGAGCAGCAGCGGGCGGTCGGCGAGGTGCACGTGCCGCACGGACGCGATCGGCTGGGCCCGCCCGCGCTCGACGGCGAGCGCCCGCGCGTACGCGGCGAGCACGCTCACGCCGACGCCCCCGCGCCCACCGGCTCGGCCTGGCCCGCCGCCGCCAGCGCCTCGGCGTAGACCCGGGCGGCGGTCCGCAGCAGCTGCGCGGCCTCCGCCTGGTCGTCGCCGGCGGGGTGGGTGCCGTGGGCCAGCCCGAGCACCTCGGCGACCGTCTCCACCCCGCCGAGCTCCTCGCGCACGCTCGTCCCGAGCGCCGCGGTGGCGCCGCCGGCCTCCTCCCGGCAGAAGAACGCCAGCTCACAGGTGGACAGACAGCCCGGCGAGTACCGCGCGAGCAGGCGGCCGAGCCCGGCGGCCAGCCCGGCGGCGGGCACCGCCGGGTCCAGGCGCAGGTCCTCGGGCAGCCCGGCGAGCAGGGCCTCGATCCTGGTCAGCCGGGCAAGCTGGTGGTCCAGCACGATGAGCTGGCGGCGCACGTCGATCGGCGTCGCGACCGGCACGTTCGCGAAGTCCTTCGGGCAGACCAGCACCACGTCGTGCGAGACCGCGCCGGGCCGGCCGAGCAGCCGGCGCAGCGCGGTCACGTACACCGCCGCCTGGGTGGCGGCCGCGGCGACCTGGGCGCCGTCCGCCTGGCCGTCGATCACCGGGAACGACTTGATCTCGACGACGTGGAGCACCCCGTCCGGCCGGGCCACCACCAGGTCCGGCTCGAGGTAGACGTCCTGCCCGCCGACGTCGAGCAGCAGCAGCGGGTGGCCGAACAGCACCCCGCCCGCGCCATCCGCGCCACCCGATTTGGCGAGCGCCGCGAGCAGCCGGTCACGGGCGTCGGCCTGGCGGCCCCGCAGGCCGTCGGCGCCGTCCGGCCGTGCGCCGAGGTCCACGTACTCGACCCGGCCCAGCTCCACCCCGAGGGCCTCCCGCAGCAGGGCCGCGAGCTCGGCGCAGCCGTCGGCCTTCACCCGCCGCTCGAACGCGTTCCCGCGGACGATCGCGAACTGCGACTGCCCGAACCCGGCCGGAAAGCCGACCCGCTGCGCGACCCGCTCCTTGTCGATGCCGGCCGCGTCGAGCACCGCCCGCCGGCCGCAGCCCGGGTTGCTCGTCAGCGCCGCGATCGTCCGCGCGTTCTGCCGCCGTGCCGGCTGCTCCCCCCGCAGCCTCGCCAGCCGCGCCTCGACCACACCCACGCCAGCCACTCCGTCCCGGTCAACAGGCCCCGCCGGGCCAGGTCACCCCAGGGGCCCGGCCGGGCCAGGTCACCACAGGGGCATTGCCGGGCCGGGCCACCTCGGACCGGCGGCGCCGGCCCGCTCGGGCCTCGTCGTCCGGATCCTGCCTGACCCGGTCACACCGATCCTGACGGACATGCCGGCGCGGGCCGCGCGCGACCCGTCGGACGTGGGCGCTGGCCGGCTGCCCGGTGCCCGGCTCAGCCTGGCGTGACCGCGCGGACGCGTAGCTGGTGCACGGCCGGGTCGGCGCAGGCCTGACGGCCCTCGGGGGCCGGGACGAGCAGCGCGGCCGTGTTGTCCGGCGGGTAGATCCGCAGGTTGGCCGCCTCGACGAAGCTGTCCTGCGCCTCGCAGCCGGGCAGCAGACCGGGCTGGGTGATCGCGACGGCGAACTCCGCCCGGCCGCCGTCGCCGGCCAGCTCGACCACCTGGCCGGCCTCGCCGTCGCGGTCCGCCGGGGCGCCGAGCTGGTTGCCGGCCGCGTCGACGAACGAGACGCCGGGAAAGCCGCGCAGCACGCACGGGGCCGTGGACTGGTTCGTCAGCGCGAGCGTCGCGTAGACGGTCCCGGCGGCACCCTCGCTGCCGACGAGCGACGCGGCGAGCACCGAGGTCTGGCAGGTCGGCAGGACTCCCGCGGCCGTCGGGCCGGCCGATGGCGTTCCGGCCGGGCCGCTGGTCGCCGGCGGCGCCCCGCCACCTGGGCCAGCGCCGTCGTCGGACCCGCCGCAGCCGGCCGCCGCCAGTACGAGCGCCGTGCCGAGGGCCGCCGCGAGCCCCGCTGTCCGTCCCGGCCGGAGCCACCAACCTGCCCGCCGCTCGCCGCGCCCGACCATCCCGACCTTCACCTCCGCCCCGCCCCCCCGCGGGGCGGCCCCCCCGGGGGGGGGCCCCCCCCCGGCGGGGGGGTATAAAAAAAACCG
>JADGHD010000574.1 GCA_019689615.1 Frankia sp.
ATCGCTGTCTGGCTCGCCGCGGAGAAGGCCGGCGCGGAGAAGGCCTGACGATGTGCCTGGTCCGGCCCTCGGGTTCGGCTCCCCGCTCAGTGGCGACGCGGGGAGACGAACCCGAGATCTCCGGTCGTGGCCGGCGCGGCCGTCGGCGCGCCGGCCGTGCCGGTCACCAGACGATGCTGCCGCGCCGGTACGCCTCCCTGGCGATGATCTTCTTCTGGATCTCGGCGGTGCCGTCGGCGATCAGGTAGGCGAACACGTCGCGATAGCGCTGCTGCAGGGGGAACTCGACGGCATACCCGAGGTTGCCGTGCACCCGGATGGCCGCCTCGATCGCGTTCTTCGCCACCACCGGCGGCCACCACTTGCCCATCGACGCCTGCGCCGTGTGTGGCTGCCCGCTCGCGCGCAGCCACAGCGCGCGGTAGCACATCCACCGGGCCGCCTCGACGTAGGTGGCCTGCTCGGCGAGCAGGAACGAGATGCCCTGGAAGTCGGCGAGCGGCCGCCCGAAGGCCTGCCGCTGCTGGGAGTACGCGAGCGCCTCGTCGAGGCTGGCCCTCGCGGCGCCGAGGCAGAGCAGGCCGAGCGCGGCGCGGCTGAAGTCGAAATGGCTCATCACGGCCCGGAATCCCGCGCCGTGCTCGCCGATGCGGTGCGACGACGGGACGAAGACGTCGTCGAAGTGCAGGGTGCCCCAACCGAGCGGGAGGCAGCCCATACCCGCAAGGGGGCTGCGCGTCAGGCCCTCGGCGTCCATCGGCACGACGTAGGCGCTCACCCCGCGCGCGCCGGTCGTGCCTGGTTCGCGCGCGTACACGACCACGCTGCTCGCGTTCATCACCCAGGTGATGGCGGTCTTCTCGCCGCGCAGCCGCCAGCCGCCGTCCACCGGGGTCGCCACTGTGCGCAGCGCGGCGGCGTCCGACCCGGAACCGGGCTCGGTCAGCGCGATCGCGACCGTCTCCCGCCCCTCGATCAGCGGCGGAAGATACCGCTCGCGGACCTCGTCGCTGGCCATGGCGAGCTGCGACCCGGTCAGGCCCACCTGGACGGGTGCGGCGGCCACGTTGACGTCCCCGTAGGCGAGGGTCTCCGTGGCGAGCCCGAGCATGATCGGATCCTCCTCACCGGTGCCGCCGTACTCCTTCGGCATCCCGATGCCGAGCAGCCCGAGCTCGCCGAGCTCGGCGAGGGCGTCGAACGGGAACTCGGTGGACGCGGCGCGCTCCCGGTACGCCGGCGCGAGCGTCGAGCGCGCGTAGTCCTCCAGAGTCGCCCGGAAGGCTTCCTGCTCCTCGCTGAACGCGAACGACAACACAGCGTCTCTCCTTGTCGTGGCTGGCGACGGCGGGGGCTGGCGACCCCCGGGTGCCCAGGTCGATGTCTTGGCGCCAGGCCGCCGTGGCGACGGGTCTGGTGGTCAGCGGGACGCGAGGCGCCCGGCACCGATCTGGCGGCGGGGCCGCCCGCCGCGGCGCGCGGGCGCCGGGCCTGCCAGGGCCCGACCGGTTGATAACGATCGTTCACATGCGTAGAGTCTGTCAATGGTCAGGCCGAAAACGCGCGGCGCCCCGCCCGGGCCCCTTCCCGGGGCGGCCCCGCGGCCCCACGCCTCGGGACGGCCAGCCGCCCGAGGTCCGCCCGGCCGCGCAACCACGCCGAGGACGCGCTGCCAGACGCGATTCCAAAGACGAAAGGACTACCCGCCGATGGACGAGCTCACGGACGTCACCTATGAGGTCGAGGACGGCCTGGCCTGGATCACGATCAACCGACCGGAGCGCTACAACTCGTTCCGGGCCCGGACCGTCGATGAGCTCGTGCTGAGCTTCAAGCGGGCGTGGGGCAGCGACGACGTCGGTGTCATCGCCCTGACCGGCGCCGGCGACAAGGCGTTCTGCACGGGTGGCGACCAGAAGCAGCGCAAGGAGACCGGCGACTACGGCCCGTCGGCCAGCGGGCTGTTCGAGATCGACTCACTGCACCGGGTCATCCGGGACGTCCCCAAGCCCGTCATCGCCGCGGTCAACGGCTTCGCGATCGGCGGCGGCCACGTGCTGCACCTGCTGTGCGACCTGACCATCGCCGCGGACCACGCCAAGTTCGGTCAGAACGGCCCCCGGGTCGGCTCGTTCGACGCCGGCTTCGGCACCGGGCTGCTGGCCAGGGCCATCGGCGAGAAGCGCGCCCGCGAGATCTGGTTCCTGTGCCGGCAGTACTCCGCCCAGCAGGCCCACGAGTGGGGTCTGGTCAACAAGGTCGTCCCGCTGGACCAGCTGCGCAAGGAGACCCGCGCCTGGGCGGACGAGATCCTGCGCCTGTCCCCGACGTCGCTGAAGGTGCTCAAGCAGTCGTTCAACACGGACACCGAGCACTTCGCCGCCATCGGCCAGATGGCCTACTCCAGCCTGAAGCTGTTCGGCGAGACGGCCGAGGCCGCCGAGGGCATCACCGCGTTCAACGAGAAGCGCGCCCCCGACTTCTCCCCCTTCCGCGGCAACTAGACGAAGGGCACCTCCGTGATCTCCCCTTACAGGTCGAACCTGCTCGAAGGCAAGCGCATTCTCATCACCGGCGGCGGCACCGGCCTCGGCCGCGGGGTCGCCCGCCACCTCGTCGAGCACGGTGCCGAGGTGCACCTGTGGGGCCGGCGGGAGGCAGTGCTGGCGGAGGCGGCCGCGGTCGCCTCCGCGCGCCGTCCAGGCAGCGCGCATGTCGACGTCGTCGACGTCCGCCGGTTCGACCAGGTCGACGAGGCGATGGGCCGCATCTGGGACCGGCACGGGCCGCTCACCGGAGTGGTCAACAACGCGGGCGCGAACTTCATCGCCCAGACCAAGGACCTCAGCCCGCGCGCGTTCGAGGCGGTGACGAGCACCATCATGGACGGCTCGTTCCACACCAGCCTCGCGGCCGGCCGCCGCTGGATCGCGGACGGCCTGCGCGGCGGCAGCATCCTGTCCACCCTGACAACCTGGGTGTGGACGGGGTCGGCGTTCGTCGTCCCCGCCGCGATGGCCAAGGCTGCCGTGCACGCGATGACGATGTCCCTGGCGGTGGAGTGGGCCCGGTACGGGATCCGGGTGAACGCGCTGGCGCCCGGGCCGATTCCGACCGACTACGCGTGGGAGATGCTCAATCCCACGGAGAAGAGCTCGGTCGGCGCGACCCAGGCGGACCAGGTCCCGGCCGGGCGCCCGGGGACCATCGAGGAGCTGGCGAACCTGACGATGTTCCTGCTGTCGGACGCCTGCGACTACCTGACCGGGCAGACCATCGCGATGGACGGCGGCCAGATGCTCGCCGGACCGGGCACGTTCGCCGGCCTGACCCGGCTGACCGACGCGGACTGGGCCGAGGTCCGGGAGCGCAGCCTGGCGGCGACGGCGGCGAGCAAGGCCGGCCGGTCCGTCTGAACCCCGGCTGTTCCAGGCCCGGCAGCTCGCCGAGGCCTGGAACAGCCCCGCCGGTCACGCCGTCGGC
>JADGHD010000575.1 GCA_019689615.1 Frankia sp.
GTCCCCCCCCCCCGGCCCCTCCGGTCCCCCCGCCGGGCGGGGGCGGGCCGCTGGCCGGGCCGGCGTGGCCCCCGTCGACCCGGCCAGCGGCCGCCTGCCGGCGCGACCGAGCAGCTCTTCCGTTGCCTGTGCCCGGCACGGGCAGCACCCTGAACACCGACAACGCCCGGGCCCGCCCGGCCGACGATCACCAGGTGGACCCATGACGACGACCAGCCCTGACCCCCGCGCCGACGTGCCGCCGTCGCCCTCGGCGATGCGCCGGGCGCTGCGCCGGGCCCGCGACGGGGCCACCCTGGATGTCACCGAGGCCGCCGTGCTGCTCGCCGCCCGCGGCGACGACCTGCGGGACCTCGCCGCCTCGGCCGCGCGGGTGCGCGACGCCGGCCTCGCCTCCGCCGGCCGGCCGGGGATCGTCACCTACTCGCCCAAGGTCTTCATCCCGCTCACCCGGCTCTGCCGCGACCGCTGCCACTACTGCACGTTCGCCACGGTCCCGCACCGCCTCCCGGCCGCCTACCTGGAGATCGAGGAGGTCCTGGAGATCGCCCGGGCGGGCGCGGCGGCCGGCTGCGCCGAGGCCCTGTTCACCCTGGGCGACCGGCCGGAGGACCGCTGGCCGGCGGCCCGGGAGTGGCTGGACGCCCGCGGCTACGACTCGACGCTGGGCTACCTGCGGGCGGCGGCGATCGCCGTGCTGGAGGAGACCGGCCTGCTGCCGCACCTCAACCCCGGCGTGCTGGGCTGGGCCGAGCTCGCCCGGCTCAGGCCCGTCGCCCCGTCGATGGGGATGATGCTGGAGACCACCGCCACCCGGCTGTTCAGCGAGCCGGGCGGCCCGCACTTCGGCTCCCCGGACAAGGACCCGGCCGTGCGGCTGCGGGTGCTGGAGGACGCCGGGCGCCTGTCCGTGCCGTTCACCACCGGCCTGCTGCTCGGCATCGGCGAGACCCGGACCGAGCGCGCCGAGACCATCTTCGAGCTGCGCCGGATCAGCCGGACCTACGGCGGGATCCAGGAGGTCATCGTCCAGAACTTCCGGGCCAAGGACGACACCGCGATGCGCGGCGAGCCGGACGTCGAGGCCGAGGAGCTGGCCGCGGCCGTCGCCGTCACCCGGCTGGTGCTGGGCCCGGGCGCCCGGGTGCAGGCCCCGCCGAACCTCGTCGACCCGGCCGAGTGCGCGCTGCTGATCTCCGCCGGCATCGACGACTGGGGCGGGGTCTCCCCGGTCACCCCCGACCACGTCAACCCGGAGCGGCCCTGGCCGGCGCTGGACGTGCTGCGCTCGGTGACCGAGGCGGCCGGCTTCGAGCTGCGGCCCCGGCTCACCATCTACCCGCCGTACCAGACCGAGCCGTGGCTGGACCCGCGGGTGGCCGCGCACGTGCGTGCGCTCGCCGGCCCCGACGGGCTGCTCGCCCCCGGCGCCACCCCCACCGGCCGGCCGTGGCAGGAGCCGGACGGCGGGTTCGCCGACAGCAGCGGCCGCACCGACCTGCACGTCACCGTCGACACCGCCGGCAGGACGGCCGACCGGCGGGCCGACTTCGACACCGTCTACGGCGACTGGGCCGCGCTGCGGGCCCAGGTCAGCGCCGCCGGCACCGGCGCGGACGGGGTCATCGGCTCGGGCTCGGCCGCCGCGAGGGCCGACGCGCCGCGGCGGGCGGACCCGGAGGTCCTGGCCGCGCTGCGGCACGCGGCCGACGACCCGGCCGGGATCTCCGACGCCGAGGCGCTGGCGCTGTTCGGCGCGACCGGCCCGGAGCTGGACGCGCTGTGCCGGATCGCCGACGACCTGCGCCGTGACGCCGTCGGCGACGACGTCACCTACATCGTCAACCGGAACATCAACTTCACCAACGTCTGCTACACCGGCTGCCGGTTCTGCGCGTTCGCCCAGCGCCGCGGCGACGCCGACGCGTACACGCTGTCGTTCGCCGAGGTCGGCGCCCGGGCAGCCGAGGCGTGGGACGTCGGCGCCACCGAGGTGTGCGTCCAGGGCGGGATCCACCCCGACCTGCCCGGCACGGCCTACTTCGACCTCGCCCGCGAGATCAAGCGGGCGGCGCCCGGCCTGCACCTGCACGCCTACTCGCCGATGGAGGTCATGAACGGCGTCAGCCGGACCGGGATGTCCATCGCCGACTGGCTGACCGCCGCCCGCGAGGCCGGCGTCGACTCCATCCCCGGCACGGCCGCGGAGATCCTCGACGATGAGGTCCGCTGGGTGCTGACCAAGGGCAAGCTGCCGACCTCCGCCTGGGTCGAGGTGATCTCCACCGCGCACCGCGTCGGCCTGCGCTCGACCGCGACGATGATGTACGGGCACGTGGACACGCCCGCCCACTGGGTCGCCCACCTGCGGCTGCTGCGCTCGATCCAGGAGGACACCGGCGGCTTCACCGAGTTCGTCGCCCTGCCGTTCGTCCACCACAGCGCGCCGATCTACCTGGCCGGCGTCGCCCGCCCCGGCCCGACCTTCGACGAGAACCGCGCGGTGCACGCGATGGCCCGCATCCTGCTGCACGGCGCGATCCCGAACATCCAGTGCTCCTGGGTCAAGCTCGGTACCGAGGGCTGCGTCGCGGTGCTCGCCGGCGGCGTCAACGACATCGGCGGCACGCTGATGGAGGAGACGATCAGCCGGATGGCCGGCTCCCAGCACGGCTCCCGCCGCTCCATCGAGGAGCTGGAGCAGGTGGCCGCCATGGCCGGCCGCCCAGCCCGCCAGCGCACCACCACCTATGGCGAGGTCCCCCGCGAGCGCTACGAGGCCGCCCGCGCCAGCCGCAAGGTCCTCCCGCTCGTCCGCTAGCCGGTCGGCGGCCGACCGGGTCGCTGAAGGTGATGGAGTGATCGCAAAGAGTCACTCCACGGTCACCGCTCGCCCACCGGACTCACTACATCTAGTAACTGCCTGTCGGCTGGGCCGACAGGTTGCAAGGTGGTCCGGGAGGGTATGGGGCCGGTGTCACTCGTTGAGGCCGGCCCATTTTCGCCTGGTATGTGGCCGACTACGGACCGTCGATTGTCGCGGTGCCGGGAGTCGCGGGCGCTGCTCTCCGTAACGGAGGAGACCGGGAAGGGGACCCTCCGTCACGGCCTCCAGTGACTGTGAGCTATGGTCAGGTCGCTGGTTGTGGAAGATGTTGCGCCGGAAGGGTTGACGCGAGCCGACTTCGGAACGTGTAATTACCGGCGTGTCATTCCCCCCGCCGATGGGGCCGCTTTGGTAATGGGCGGCCTCGCGGTGTGGACACCAGCTACCTGCGCGCCGGCGCCCGGGGGGTGACCGACCGCACCGCGACGGGTCTGGAGGGGTCCTCATGCAACACACCGACGCGGGCGTCCACACACCGCTTGTGGGCCTCCGGGTGCGCGACGACCAGCACGAGCGCGCGCCCTACGGCGTCGACCAGACGGTGCGCGACCGCGCCGCCGGCCGGCCGGTGGCGGCTGCGGCCGGGGTACCCC
>JADGHD010000576.1 GCA_019689615.1 Frankia sp.
GGCGCACGACCTCCGGCTCGCCGCCGATCATCAGGCAGAACCCGCGCTCCAGGCCGAACACCCCGCCGGAGGTGCCGACGTCGACGTAGTGGATGCCCTTCTCGGCGAGCTTGGCGGCCCGGTCGATGTCGTCCCGGTAGTAGGAGTTGCCGCCGTCGATGATGATGTCGCCGGCCGCGAGATGCTCGGCCAGGGCGAACACCGTCTCCCCGGTGATGCCTGCGGGGACCATCACCCAGGCGGCCCGCGGCGGCGTCAGCGCCGCGGCGAACTCCGCCAGCGAGCTGGTGCCGGTCGCGCCCTCGGCGACGAGCGTGGCCACGGCGTCCGGGTTGACGTCGTACACCACGCACTCGTGCCCGCCCCGTTGCAGCCGGCGCACCAGATTGGCGCCCATCCGCCCGAGCCCGATCATTCCCAGCTGCATGTCGTCGTCTCCCCGTCGTGGCCCGTGCCCGGCCCGTCGCGTCGCACCCGCCTGCCGGCCCCGTGGCCAGGCCGGCACCCGGATGCTCCCTGCCGCCATCCTCGCGCCCCGGCCGCGGGGCCACAGCTTCGGGTTCCGGCCCAGCGCAGCCGAGGCCGCGACGAGGGGCGGGGCGGTTCTTGAGCCGGACGCCGTTCGCGGTATAGACCCAGGAGGCCGCATGTATCCGATGTCGGCCGTCAGCCGCCGGCCCAGGGGCCCGAGCGCGGACGGTCGCTCCCTAGCGCCGGAGTACCGCTGCTGATGGCTGGTCCGAACGCCCTCGCCGTGGCCGCGCCACGGCGCCAGTTCGTCAACGATCCCGACGAGGTCGTCGAGGAGGCGCTCGAAGGGCTCGAAGCCGCCCACCCGCGGCTGATCCGGTGGAACCGGGACCCCAGCTTCGTGCAACGGGCCAAGCCGGCGCCGCCCGGCCGGGTCGCCGTCATCTCCGGCGGCGGCTCCGGGCACGAGCCGCTGCACGTCGGCATGGTCGGCGAGGGCATGCTCGACGCCGCGGTGCCCGGGGCGGTGTTCGCCAGCCCCACCGCCGGCCAGATCCTGGCCGCGACGCAGGCGGTCGCCAACGGCGCCGGAGTGGTGCACGTCGTGAAGAACTACACCGGCGACGTGCTGAACTTCGCGATCGCCGCCGAGGTGGCCAGCGACGACGGGATCGAGGTCCGTCAGGTGCTCGTCGACGACGACCTGGCCACCACCTCGACCACGGGCGACGGGCCGGGCCGGCGGGGCACGGCGGCGACCGTGGTGGTGGAGAAGATCGTCGGCGCGGCCGCCGCCGCCGGCGCTGACCTCGACCGGGTGGTCGCCCTGGGCCGCCGGGTGGCCGCGACCTCCCGGTCGATGGCGGTCGCGCTCGCGGCCGGCGCCCACCCCGGCGACCCGCGGCCGTCCTTCGAGCTGCCACCCGACCAGGTCGAGTTCGGCGTCGGCATCCACGGCGAGCGCGGGATCGGCCGGCGGGCCTTCGCCACCGCCGACGAGCTCGCCGACGAGCTGGTCCGGCCGCTGCTGTCGGACCTCGCGATCGGCAGCGGCGACCGGGTCATCGCGATCACGAACGGGCTCGGCGCGACCACGAACCTCGAGCTCGCCGTCATCCACCGCCGGGTCGCCCGGGTGCTGTCGGCCGCGGGTGTCACGATCGAACGGGCGCTGGTCGGGTCATACGTGACCGCACTGGACATGGCCGGCTGCTCGGTCACGCTGACCCGCGTCGACGACGAGCTGCTCGCGCTGTGGGACGCGCCCGTGCGCACGATCGCGCTGAGCTGGTGAGCGCCGCGCTGATGAGCGCTTGGCCGGTGGGCGTTGGGCCGGCGGGCGCCGGGCTGGCGGGCGCGGTGGCGGGCCGGTCGTCGCCGCGCCATGCGGCGCGTGGCGCCCGGCCGGCCGGCGGGCGTGAGCGAGCGTGCCCGGTGGGAAACGAGCTGGTGGGAGACGATGACGAGCACAGGCGGTGAGGTCACGGTGATCCCCGGCGACGAGGCGGCGAGCCGGCCGGCGCCACCGGGGGCACCGCCGGGGACGCTGACCGTCTCCGGGGCGCTGGCCTGGATCGACGTCTTCAACAGCGGGGTCGGCGCCGAGGCGGCCACGCTGGGCGATCTGGACCGGCAGGCCGGTGACGGCGACTTCGGCGCTAACCTGCTCGCGGCACTGCGCCGGGTCCGCCGCCGGCTCGCCGAGGCGCCGCCGACCACGCCGGGCGAGGCCTTCCTCTGCGTCTCCCACGGCTTCCTGAACACCGGTGGGACCAGCGGCCCGCTGTTCGGCCTGTGGTTCCGCGGCATCGGCCGGGCAGGCGATGGGCCGTACCTGACGCTGGCGGAGCTCGCCGCCGGGGTGGCCGCGGGCACGGCGACGATCCAGCGGCTCGCCGGGGCGAAGCCGGGTGACAAGACGATGGTCGACGCGCTCGTCCCGGCGGGGGAGGCGCTCGCTGCCGCCGCCGCGGACCGGCTGGACCTGCGCGCCGGGCTCGCCCGGGCGGCCGACGCCGCCCACGCCGCCGCCGTGGCCACCCGGGACCTGCGCGCCCGCCGGGGCCGCGCCTCCTACGTCGGCGACGTGGCGGTGGGCGTCCCCGACCCCGGCGCCCTGACCGTCGCGCTGTTCCTCGACTCCGGTTGCGTGGCCCTGCACCCGGCGGACGAGCCGCCGCCGGTCGGCCTGCCGGCGCCGGACGCCGCCGGGGCTACCGGGTCTCGCTGACCGGCTCGCCCAGCGCCCGCAGCCGCTCCAGCAGCCGGTCGATCACCGGGATCTGCCCCCTGACCAGCTTCGTGCGCGCGGTCGCCGCGTCGACCCAGGCGACGCGGTCGATCTCGGGGAAGCTCTGGATCCGCCCGGAGCGGGGCGGCCACTCCATCTCGAAGGTGTTGCTGACGGTGGTGGCCGGGTCGAGCTCGCCGGCCACCGCGTAGGCGACCACGATCTTGCCGTTGGGCTGGCGGAACTCGCCCAGCTCGGTCCATGGCCCGTCCGGCGGCGCCACGCCCAGCTCCTCGCCGAACTCCCGGGCCGCGGCGGCGAGCAGGTCCTCGCCCTCGTCGACCTCGCCCTTGGGGATGGACCACGCCTGCGCGTCCTTCTTCGCCCAGTACGGCCCGCCCATGTGCGCGATCAGCACCTCGAGCACGCCGTCCACGACGCGGTAGACGAGCAGCCCCGCGCTGGTGCGGGGCCCGGTCGATCTGGTGGGTATGGCGGACCTCCAACGAACGGTCGGCTCCTGCCCGCCCGGCGGCACCCGCCGGCTCGGGCGGCTCTAGGAGGCGAGATCGTCGCTCATGGTGGGGCGCCGCGTCGAGCGGCGGCCCAGGACGAGGCGGCTGGCGGCGGTGGTGAGGCTGAGCGGCCCGGTCGTGGGGCCGGACGGCTCGCCGCCCTGGCCGCCACCGTCGCGGGCGGCGGCCATGCCGGGAGCCGCCGCGGCGGTCGCCGGCCGGGGGCGCGCGCTGGCGCGGACCGGGGGCAGGCCACGGGGGT
>JADGHD010000577.1 GCA_019689615.1 Frankia sp.
GCCGGTCGTGGGCGGCGGGGGCGGCCGCGGGGGCGGGGGGCGGGGTGCGGCGGCTGCGGCGGCGTCGGGTCCGGCGGCAGGTTCGGGGCCGGCACCTCGGGATCGGGCTGCAGCGGTGGCAGCGGCTCCGGCGTCGGCTCGGCGGTCGACCGGCAGGGTCGGCCGGACCAGACAAACGGCCTCATGCCTGGCGGCTTACCCACGCCGCCCCGGTCGTACGCGGGGGCGGCGCGGCCGGGATCAGCGCAGCTGCAGAACGGGCCCGGTGGCGGCCATGCGGTCCCAGTCGGCCGCCTCGATCGGGCGGGTCGCGGGCGGCCGGTGGCCGTCCGGGCGCAGGCCCTCCAGCATGATGTCGAGGTGGCGGCGCCAGATCACCGGCGCCTCCCGGTCGGTCGCCTCGACCAGGGCGCTCAGCGTCCAGATGAGCACGCCGATGTCCCGCAGGTCGATCTCCGGGCGGACCCGGCCGCCGGCCCGGGCGTCGGCCAGGATCAGGTCGACCGTGCGCAGGTACTCGTCGCGCAGCGGCCGCGCCACCGTCCGGTCCCACATCCGGCCCGAGCGCAGGCCGCTGGCCGCGTGCCGCTCGGCCATCGTCCGTACCAGCACCTCCAGCCGCTCGGCCGGCACGGGGTGCGCCCGCGCCGCCCGCGCGGTGGACAGCAGCTGCTCGAAGTACGGCCGGGCGAGCTCGTCCAGCAGCGCCTGGCGGGTGGGGAAGCGGCGGTAGACCGTGCCGATCCCGACGCCGGCCCGGCTGGCCACCTCCTCCATGGTGAACGCCGAGCCCCGCTCCCTGTAGAGCTCCATCGCCGCCGTGAGCACCCGCTCCCTGTTGCGCGCGGCGTCGCAGCGCAGCCGGCCGGCCGGCTGGTCGGCCCCCGGGCGGGCCGCGTCGTCCTGGCTCGTTCCCGGCGATGTCGCGGCCGGTGTCGGGCTCATGTCCTCCACCGTAGGTGGTCAGCCGGCCGCGGGCGCCGGAAGGTCACCCGTGGCCGGAGTGGCGGTGACGGCGGCGGTGGCGGGCTGCCCGCTCGCCGTCGCGGACGCGTTGGTGGCCGGGCCGCCGGGGGCGCCGCCGGCCGGGCCGCCGCTGCGGGCGGCCCTGGCCACCGGGACCAGCAGGCAGGCGACGGCGGCGGCCACCGTCGCGACCCCCAGGACGGCCATGCTGATCGTGTACGACGACTCGCGCGGGTAGCCGCTCGGCAGCGTGCCCGAGGCCAGCAGGCTGGCGACGATCTGGGCGCCGAGCGTGCCACCGATGGTGCGGATGTTGGCGTTCATGCCGGTTGCCACGCCGGTCTGGTCTGGCCGCACCGCCCCGATGATCAGGTTGGTCATCGAGGAGAACGCCAGCGCGATCCCGGTGCCCTGGACGATCCCCATGACGATGAAGGCCCACGGGTCGTGGTGGTCGGCGACCAGCAGGAAGTAGGCCGCTCCGGTGATCACCGAACCGGCGACCAGCGGCCCCTTCGACCCGAACCTGGCGTTGACCCGGCCGATCAGCAGGCTCACGACCAGCATCGCGACGGTGCTCGGCAGCATGTACAGGCCGGAGACGGTGACCGAGGCGCCCATCCCGTAGCCGACCTCGCGCGGGGTCTGCAGCAGCGGCGGGACCACCAGGAAGCCCGCATACATGCCGAAGCCGAGCAGGATGGCCGCGACGTTCGTCCACCAGACCGCCGGGATCTTCATCATCCGCAGGTCGATCAGCGGCACCGGGGAGCGGCTCTCCACCCACGCCCACAGCGCGAACCCGACGACGGCGCCGGCGAACAGGCCGAGCGTGCCCGGCGCCGTCCACCCCCAGCTGGCCCCCTTGCTCAGGCCGACCAGCAGGGCCAGCAGCCACAGCGACAGGGTGGCCGCGGCGGGCAGGTTGACCGTGCCCTGGGCGCGCACCGGCGACTCCGGGATGAACAGCAGCGTCGCGAGCACCGCGGCCCCGGAGATCATCAGCGGGAACCAGAACAGCCAGTGCCAGTCCAGCGCGTCCACGATCGGGCCGGCGAGCACGATACCCAGGCCGCTGCCGATGCCCATCATCGCGGACATCACGCCGACCGCCCACGGCACCCGGTTGACCGGGAACTCGTCCCGGATGATCCCGAACGACAGCGGGAAGACCGCGCCGGCCAGCCCCTGGATCACCCGGGCCGCGATCAGGACGCAGACCGAGTCGGTCAGGCCGGAGATCAGCGAGCCCAGCGAGAGCGCGCCGAACACCACGAGCAGCATCCCGCGCTTGCCGTACAGGTCGCCGAGCCGGCCGAGGATCGGGGTGGCGATCGACGCGGACAGCAGGAACGCGGTCAGCAGCCAGGCGACCGTGCCCTGGGAGGCGTTGATGTCGTGCTGGATCACCGGCAGCGCCGGCATCACCATCGACTGCAGCACCGTGTACGAGCCCGCGCCGAGGGCGAGGGTGGCGAAGACGACGTGGATGTTGCCGTGGCCGGGTATCCGTCGACGCCAGCCGGTGACGGTGCGCCCGGGCTGGTGCCCGCCGCGGGCGCCGGGGCTGCTCGTCAGGTCGTCCTGGTCGGTGACTGCGGACATGACGCTCCATGGGACAGGCCGGCTGGCCGGGGAATCAGAGAAGCGGAGGGACATTCCGCTTCGACAACAACCGGAATCATCCTCCGCTTATGCCGAGTGTCCAGCACCGTTGCCGGCATGGCGCAGTCGACTCCGCCGGCCGTGCGCGATGCTGGCGCCGAACCAGCACAGCCATGACCCGCGAAGGAGCGACGAGCGTGACGACCCCCTCGGCGAACGGTGTCGATCTCCCCGGTGGTGGCGCCGCGAACTCGACCGCTTTGGCTGGACCGGTAACGAAGGGTGACAGCCCGGGCGGCGAGACTGTGGCCGACGGCACGGCCAGCAGGGGCGCCTCGCGGGGCGGTGCCGCGGCCGCCGGCGTGCGCGTCGTGGTGCGGCTGCCCTGGGGTGACGCGCGCGGCGTCGACCTGGGCCGGGTGCGGGTCTGGCGCGGCCTGCCGTATGCCGCGCCGCCCGTCGGCGAGCTGCGGTTCCGCCCGCCGCGGCCGCCCCTGCCCTGGGAAGGCGAGCGGGACTGCGTCGCCGTCGGCCCGACCAGCCCGCAGCTGCGGCTGCCCGGGCTGCATCCGGCATCCCGCCGGCGCCGCGACCCCCGCGGCAGCGAGGACTGCCTCCACCTCAACGTCTGGTCGCCCGGCCCGGGCGGCCCGCCCCGGCCGGTGCTGGTATGGATCCACGGTGGCGGGTTCGTCAGCGGCGCCGGCAGCTCCTTCGACGGCGCGCAGCTCGCCGCGCGGGGCGACGTCGTCGTCGTCACGATCAACTACCGGCTCGGCCCATGGGGCCACCTGCCGCTGCTGACGGCGGATCCGGACGAGGTGGGGCAGGGGCAGCGGTGGGAGCCGGGGGCCGGGAACCTCGCGCTGACCGACCAGATCGCGGCGCTGCGGTGGGTG
>JADGHD010000578.1 GCA_019689615.1 Frankia sp.
GGCCTGGTCGTGCCCGAGGAACACGGGGGCGCGGGGGCGGGCGCGGTCGAACTGGCCATCGTGCTGGAGGAGTTCGGGCGGCGGCTGGTGCCGGCGCCGTTCCTGGCGACGGCGCTGGCCACCCTCGCCCTGGCCACCGGGGACCCGGCGGTGACCGCGGCCCCGCTCGCGGGCATCGCAGAGGGTCGGACGGTCGCCACGGTGGCACTCGCCGAGGAGGACGGCCGGTGGGACTCGCACGGCGTCCGCTGCACCGGCACCGAGGCCGCCACCGCGGACGGCGGGTGGCGGCTGTCCGGGACGAAGTCGTTCGTCCCGGACGGGATGGAGGCCGATCTGCTCGTGGTGGCCGCCCGCACCGACGCCGGTGTCGGGCTGTTCGCCGTGGAGAGCGGCGCGGCAGGAGTGTCCCGCAGCCCACTGGAGGTGTTCGACCTCACCCGGCGGCTGGCCTGGGTGCGCCTCGACGGCGTCGACGCGGCCCCGCTAACGGTACCCGGGGACGAGTCCGCGTTCGACCGGTTCCTCGACGCCGCCCGGGTCGCGGTGGCGGTCGAACAGGTCGGCGGCGCCGACGCCGCGCTCACGATGGCCGTCGAGTACGCGAAAGAGCGGGTCCAGTTCGGCCGGGCGATCGGCAGCTTCCAGGCGATCAAGCACATGTGCGCCGACACGTTCGTGGACGTCGAGTCGGCCCGCTCAGCCGCCTACTACGGCGCG
This sequence comes from Frankia sp., assembly GCA_019689615.1. Classification (GTDB taxonomy): domain Bacteria; phylum Actinomycetota; class Actinomycetes; order Frankiales; family Frankiaceae; genus Pseudofrankia. Next base: position 721 of record JADGHD010000578.1, read on the forward strand.
TGGGCGCTCGCGCAGGGCAGCCCGGAGACGGCCATGGTCGCCCCGCTGGCCAAGGCCTTCTGCTCGGACACGTTCTTCGCGGCCGCGCGGATGAACATGCAGGTGCACGGCGGCATCGCCTTCACCTACGAGCATCCGGCGCACCTGTACTACCGGCGCGCCAAGTCCGGTGCGCAGCTGTGGGGCAGCCCGCGCGACAACCGGGACCTGCTGGCGTCCCGGATCGGCCTGTGACACCTGGACCGGACACAACGAGGCGGAACGCCCCGACAGGCAACGGAGGACCGATGAGCGCGACGACGGAAGCCGGCTCGGCAGCCACGGCGGAGCAGGTACGCGCCGAGGTGGCGGCCTGGCTGGCGGAGAACTTCCAGCCCGGAGCGAGCGGCCCGCAGTGGCGGGAGAAGCTCGTCGACTCCGGCTGGGCGGCGCCGACCTGGCCGGTCGAGTGGTACGGACGCGGACTGCCCCGCGACATGCGCAAGGTCGTCACCGAGGAGTTCACCCGGGCGGGAGCCAGGGCGCCGGCACTGGACGTGACGCAGCTGTTCGCCAACACGATCCTGGCGCACGGCACCGAGGAGCAGAAGAAGGCGTTCGTGCGGCCGCTGGCGCTCGGCGAGCACCGAGGCTGCCTGCTCTACAGCGAGCCCGGCGCCGGCTCCGACCTCGCGGCACTGCAGACCCGGGCCGAACGCGACGGTGACACCTGGGTCGTGAACGGCCAGAAGGTATGGACGTCGGGAGCCCGCGAGGCGACGCACGGCTTCCTCGTCGCCCGCACGGACTGGGACGTGCCCAAACATCGCGGCCTGACGTTCTTCTGGATCCCGATGGACCAGCCCGGAATCGAGGTCCGGCCGATCCACCAGGTCACCGGCGGCTCGGAGTTCAACGAGGTGTTCCTCGCCGACGCTGTCGTGCCCGACACCCACCGGCTCGGCGAGGTCAACGACGGCTGGCGGGTGCTGCAGACCGCGCTCGGCTTCGAGCGACTCATCATGGGGTCCGTCGCCGGCGGCGGACCCCGGCAGCGCCGGCGGGCCGCCGGGGCCGCAGCCACTCTGGCGGACCGGCAGTCGCCGTGGACCCGGAAGATCGGCGGCGCCGACTACATCGAGCTGGCGAAGCAGGTCGGCAAGGCCGCCGACCCCGTCACCCGCCAGGAGATCGCCTACCTGTACACCCTGGAGAAGGTCAACGTCTGGAACAGCCTGCGGGCGCGTGCCGACTCCGGCCGCGGCGCCGCCTCCCCGCTGGCGTCGATCGGCAAGCTGGCCATGTCCCGTATCGTGCACACCGGCGTGGCCGTGACCACGAACCTGCTGGGTACCGCCTCTGTCCTGGACGGCGACACCGACCCGGTGGCCGCCGAGGTCAACCGGTCGTCGTTCGCGGCGTTCGTCACATCCATCGGTGGTGGCACCGACCAGATCCAGCGCAACATCATCGGCGAACGGGTCCTGGGCCTGCCGAAGGAGCCCGAGGTGGACAGGAACATGCCGTTCCGGGAGGTCCGCAAGGCCCAGGCCGTCCGGAGGTTCAGCTGACCCCCATGGGCTCCCCCGACCCGACGACCGCGCTCGACCTGCCCCTCACCGGGGTCGCGGTCCTCGACCTCATCACCGGCCCGCTGGCCGCGATCGGCCGTCATCTCGCCGAGTGGGGCGCCGACGTCCTGCGCGTCGAACCTCCCGGCGGGGCCGCAGACCGCCGGACCGGCCGCCGGGCCGCCGGCGTGGCGCTGGGGTTCGCGGCGGCGAACCTCGGCAAGCGGGCGCTGGCGCTCGACCTCGCCCGGCCCGCCGACCGGCGCCGGCTGAACGGCCTGCTGGCCGAGGCCGACATCCTGCTCGAAAGCACGCCGCCAGGGACGCCGGAGGCCGAGCACCTCGACGTCGAGGCGATCCGGCGCGAGCACCCCGGGCTCGTCATCCTGTCGGCCACCCCGTTCGGCCGCAGCGGCGCCCACGCCCGGTGGCAGGCCACCGGGCCCGTCCTGCACGCCCTGTCCGGCGAGCTGTCCCGCTCGGGCCTGCCCGGCCATCCACCGCTGCTGCCGCCCGGCGACCTCGCCTACGACTGCGCGATCGGGCAGGCGCTGTTCGCCGTGCTGCTCGCCTATCTGGAGCGGCTGCGCACCGGCCTCGGCGACCATCTCGACTTCGCGGTGCTCGACGGCGCGGTCGCCGCCCTCGACCCCGGATTCGGTGTCGCGGGAAGCGCCACCGCGGGTGTGCCCGCCGACCGGCTACCCCGCGGCCGCCCCGACGCCGGCCACCAGTACCCCATCATCCGCTGCGCCGACGGGTTCGTCCGCCTGTGCATCCTGGCACCGCGGCAGTGGCGCGGCATGTTCGAATGGATGGGCCGGCCCGACGAGTTCGCCGATCCCTCCTACGAGAAGCTGAGCACCCGCTTCGCATCCCGGACCCTGCTCCCCGCGATCGCGCGGCTGTTCGCTGACAGGAAGCGCGCCGAGCTGGAGGAGGCCGGGCAGCGCTACGGTGTTCCCATCGCCGCCGTGCTCGAGGTGGACGAGGCCCTGCGCTCCGAGCAGATCCGTGCCCGCGAGGCGTTCCAGCCCGTGGAGATCGCTCCCGGCGTGTCGGCGCCGTTCCCGGCCGGGGTCCTGGAGCTGGACGGCCAGCGCGCCGGTCCTCGGGGACCGGCGCCCGACGTGCCGGCGCCCACCCCGGCATCGGCCGGCACCTCCGCGCACGCCGCCGCGCCGACCGGGCG
>JADGHD010000579.1 GCA_019689615.1 Frankia sp.
GGGCCGGGGCGGGCGCGGGGGCTGGCAGGGCCGCCGGCTGCGGCGCCGGGGCCTGGCCACCACCGCCGCCGGTGCCGGCCCCGCTGCCACCGCCGGCGCCCGGGGCAGGGTTGGCCGGCGCCGGCGGGGGCGCGGGAATCTGCTCGGCGAGGCCACGGCCGAAGTCCTCGAGCTCGTCCAGCAGGCCGCCGCCCTGGCCGGTGCCCGGGCCACCGACCGGACCGGAGCCCAGGCCGTTGTCCGGCGGGGGCAGCAGTCCCGCGGGTTCCTCCGTCGACCCGCCGAGGTCGATCTGGATGTCCAGCGGGCGGTCGAAGAGCGTGGTGTCGGCCCGGGCCGGGACGGCGGTCAGCACGGCCAGCGGACCGGCGACCAGCGTGCCGGCCACGAGGCCGCGGACGGCGCGCGAGTGCGCGGCCCGGGACAGGGGCGCGCCCTTGCCGGCGGCGTCGCCAGGGGCGCTGCGCGGACTCAGCATGATCGGTCCTTCCCTCGGTTCCTGGCCAATTGTGGATGCGATCTGTGCTGGTCAGGGCGCTTTGCGCGGTCGGTTCAACGACAGAGCGTGTCGGCTTCGTTGCTGACTGGTAGGCGACATGCCCGTCGCCAAACGCCCCAGGGCGGGCATGACGGCCGGTGCCCGGCCGCCGCGGAAGATTGGTGGTTTGCCAACCAAGCGCTTGTTAGAGTTCTGCCGCGCCCGGCCGGACCGGCCAGGCGGTCGCGGCGGACCGACCGCGGGAGCGAGCAGGCGGGGACGCCGGTCGGGAGTGGTGGGCCGAGGCCGGTGGGCCGCCGGCACCAGGAGGTAGCATGATCACAACGGTGGTGGACGAGGCGGGCATCGCCGAGATCACCGTCGACTACCCGCCGGTCAACGCCCTGCCGGTGGCCGGGTGGTTCGAGCTCGCGGACGCGCTGCGCGCCGCCGGGGCGGACCCGAAGGTGCGGGTCGTCGTGCTGCGGGCCGAGGGCCGTGGCTTCAACGCGGGCGTCGACATCAAGGAGATCCAGCGCGACCCGGGCTACGACGCGCTCATCGGCGCCAACCGGGGCTGCTTCGCCGCCTTCGCCGCCGTCTACGAGTGCGCCGTCCCGGTCATCGCCGCCGTGCACGGGTTCTGCCTGGGCGGCGGGATCGGCCTGGTCGGCAACGCCGACGTGATCGTCGCCAGCGAGGACGCCACCTTCGGCCTGCCAGAGGTCGACCGCGGCGCGCTCGGCGCGGCCACCCACCTGTCGCGGCTGGTCCCGCAGCTCAAGGCGCGCGCGATGATGTACACCTCGGCCACCGCGACCGCCGCCGAGCTGCGCGCCTACGGCTCGGTGCACAGCGTCGTCCCCCGCGAGCAGCTACGTGACGCCGCCCGCACGCTCGCCGCCGAGATCGCGGCCAAGGACCCGCGCGTGATCCGGATGGCGAAGGAGGCCTTCAACGGGATCGACCTGTGGGACGTCCGGCGCAGCTACCGCTACGAGCAGGGGTTCACCTTCGAGCTGAACCTCGCCGGGGTGGCCAACGAGCTGCGGGCGGGCTTCGGCTCGTCGTCCGGCGCGAAGGCCGATGGCGGGCAGCCCGCCGCCGGCGACGGCGCCCAGCCAGGCACGGGAGGTGCGTCCTGATGGATCTGACCTGGTCGGCCGAGGACGAGCAGTTCCGCGCCGAGGCGCGGGCGTGGCTGGAGGCGAACGTGCCGGCCACGCCGTTGCCGTCCGGCGACACCCGCGAGGGCTTCGCCGCCCACCTGGAGTGGGAGCGCAGGCTGTTCGAGGCCCGCTGGGCGGTCGTTTCCTGGCCGAAGCGCCACGGCGGCCGGGAGGCCAGCCTCTGGCAGTGGCTGATCTTCGAGGAGGAGTACGCCAGGGCCGGGGCGCCGCAGCGGGTGACCCAGAACGGGATCTTCCTGCTGGCGCCGACCATCTTCGAGTTCGGCACCCAGGAGCAGCAGGACCGCCTGCTGCCGCGGATGGCCGCTGGCCTGGACACCTGGGCGCAGGGCTGGTCGGAGCCCGGCGCCGGCAGCGACCTGGCGGGGCTGCGCAGCATCGCGATCCGCGACGCCGTGCGCGGCGGCTGGCGGCTGTCCGGGCAGAAGACCTGGACGACGCGGGGCGCGTTCTGCACCCACCTGTTCGGGCTGTTCCGGACCGACCCGTCGGCCACCCGGCACCGTGGGCTCACCTATTTCCTCGTGCCGCTGGACGCCCCCGGGGTGACGGTCCGCGGGTTCGAGCGCCTCGACGGCGACGAGGGCTTCGCCGAGGTGTTCTTCGACGACGTGTTCGTGCCGGACGAGGACGTGCTCGGCGGGGTGAACAACGGCTGGCAGGTGGCGATGGCGACCACCAGCTCGGAGCGCGGGCTCACCCTGCGTCCGCCCGGCCGTTTCCTGGCGACGGCCAGGCGGCTGGTGGAACTGGCCCGCTCGCGGCCGGACGGGGTGCCGGGGGCGCTGCGCGACCGCGTCGTCCAGGCCTACGTGGACGCGCAGGCCTACCAGCTGTTCACCCTGCACCAGGTGAGCGGGATGCTGCACGGCCGCCAGCCGGGCGCGAAGTCCAGCATGAACAAGCTGTTCTGGTCGGAGATGGACGTCCGGATCCACGAGACGGCGCTGGATCTGCTCGGCGAGGGGGCGGAGGCCGACGGCCCGTGGAGCCGCGGCTTCCTGTTCTCGCTGTCCGGGCCGATCTACGCCGGGACCAACGAGATCCAGCGCAACGTGGTCGCCGAGCGGGTTCTCGGCCTCCCCCGCGCCTGAGCGCCCGCCGGCGGCCGGGTAGCGGGGACACAAGCGCATCGGGAAGCGGGGGCGCCGGGCTACCGGCGATGAGGGCGGCCCGCACCGGGGGCCACCCGGACGAGAGACGAAAGCTGGAGCCGACGCGGGAAGCGGGAGCCGGGATGGACTTCGAACTGGACGACCATGCGGCGGCGCTGCTGGAGGCGGCGGGCGCCGCGCTCGACGCCGAGGCGACACCCGCGCTGATCCGCGCCGCCTGGTCCGCCCAGGACGGGCGCGAGCAGGTGCGCAAGGTGTGGGCGACGCTCGCCGACCTGGGCGTCGTCGGCGCGCTCGTGCCGGAGGATGCCGGCGGCCTCGGCCTGGACATCGGCCAGGTCGTGCCGCTGCTGGAACGGACCGGCTACGTCGGCCTGCCCGTGCCGGCCGTCGAGACCATCGCCTTCACGGCCCCGCTGCTGGCCGCCGCCGGGCACCCGGCGCTGACCGACGTGCTCGCCGGCCGGTGCCTGGTCACGGTCAGCGCGGCCGACGGCCGCCAGGTCCCCTACGGCCAGCAGGCCGACCTCATCGTGTTGCCGACCGCCGCCTCCGGCCCGCGCACCCCGGTCACCTCCGGCTGGGGCTCCGGCCCGCGGGAGCGGTCCGGGTGGGGCGGCAAGGTGCCCGCCACCGGCTGGGGCGGCCCGTCCGGCTGGGGCGGGCAGCCAGGCTGG
>JADGHD010000580.1 GCA_019689615.1 Frankia sp.
TGGGGGTGGGGGGGGGGGGTTTCTTTTTTGGCGCGCGCCGGGGGGGCGCCGCCCGGGGGGGCGCGGGCCCCGCGACGGTGTCAGCTGTCGAGCTTGAGCACCTTGCGGGCGTTCTCGTGCAGGAACTTCGGCCAGACGTCGTCGCGGAACGGCACGTTCGGCATGTCGGCCATGATCCGCTCGAGGGACAGGCCCATCGGGAAGTAGCCCGCGTAAATAATCTTGTCGGCGCCGCGGGTGTTCGCGAAGTCGATGATCGCCTTCGGGTAGTACTTCGGCGCGAACGCGGACGTCGAGTAGTACAGGTTCGGCCACTTCAGCAGCAGCTTCGCGGCCAGGTCCGCCCACGGCTCGCAGCCGTGCCGGGTGACGAACACCAGCTCGGGGAAGTCGAACATGACCTGGTCGATCAGCTCGACCCGCTGCGGCTCGAACTTCAGCCGCGGCCCCGGCACGCCAGCGCAGCAGAAGATCGGGATGCCCAGCTCCACGCACTTCGCATAGACCGGGTACATCTTCTCGTCGTTGATGGCGACCTGCGGGAAGGTCCCGGACGGGAAGCAGCCGACGGCACGGATCCCGAACTCCTCGTACTCCTGCTGCATCTTGCGCAGGGTGCCCATGACGTCGTTCGGGTCGTCGATGTTGCCGCTCGGGATGAAGCGGTCCGGGTACTTCTTGATCGCGGTCTGGGCGATCTCGCCAGCGACCCCGATCATGCCCTTTTCGATCCCGAAGCGGTCCATCTCGTGCAGGGTCACGCTGATCGGGTCGTCGGTCGGCAGCCGGTCCGGCACGTTCTTGAACATGTACTGCGCCGGGAACGCGAACGCCTTCGACTCGGCGTCCTTGAGCTGGCGCCGGATGAAGTCGTACTGCGAGGTGCCGGGCGTGGGGAAGCCAATCATCGTGTCGATGATCGGAACTCCGCTGGGGAAGGCCATATCACATCCTCGTCGTCGACAGGTACCGGCCCCCGCGGGGGCAGCCGGGTCGGGATGGGTTGGTGGTCAGGGCTGGCGGCCGGGCGTTCCGGGCGCGTGCTGGGTCGCCGCGCGGCGTCAGGCGATGCCAGCCAGGCTCGCGGCGTTGTCCCGCATCACCAGCCGGATCTCGGCTTCGGAGTAGCCGGCCGCCTCCAGGTCCTTGGTAAAGGACAGCGGGTCGGCCAGGCCCTCGGTGTGCGGCCAGTCCGAGCCGAGCATGATCCGTTCCGCGCCGATCAGGCTCTTCAGCTCGGCCAGGTCGTTCTCGTGGAACGGCGACACCCAGACCTGCCGGCGGAACGTCTCCCGCGGGTCTTCCTTCCACAGGTCCGGGTTCTGCCCGTAGGACTTCTTGAGCGCCTTGAACAGCGGCGGCACCCAGTCCGAGCCGGTCTCGATCGCCGCGAAGCGCAGGCCGGGGTGGCGGGCCATGGTGCCCTGAGCGAGCAGGGCGGCGAACGTGTCGGCGATGGCCCTGAGCGACAGGAGCCCGCGCAGCGGGGACACCCGGAAGGCCTCGGTCTCGGCGCTCTCGCTCCACCAGCCGATGAGCTGGCCGTAGACGTCATCACCGCCGTGGTAGGCACAGATGACGTTGCCCTCCTCGGCGAGCGCCCAGAACTCCTCGAACATCGGGTCAGCCGGCGAACGCAGCCCGACCTCGGTGACCACCGGGCCGGCCCGCATCACGATCACCCGGACGCCCTGGTCCAGCGCCCAGCGCAGCTCGGTGACGGCCGCGGCCGGGTCCGTGAGCGTGATGTAGGGCGCCGCGAAAATCTTGTTCTTGTAGGCGAAGCCCCAGTCCTCGGCCAGCCATCGGTTGAACGCCCGGAAGGCGGCGCGGCACGCGGGAAGGTCCTGGCTCAGCGCCTGCTCCATGCCAACCCCGAGCGTCGGGAAGAAGAAGGCGCCGTCCAGGCCGAGCTCGTCCATCACCCGCAGCCGGGCGTCACGGTCCCGGTACTCCGGCCGCGGCGGCTCCAGCTCGCCGAACAGCTTGTACGCCGGGCCGCCGACGTTGCCACGGAAGTACTGCTCCAGCACGCCAGGGGCGGCGAGCCGGGAGAAGGTCGGGTTCGGCAGGAAGCGGTTGATCTTCCCGCCGACCAGCAGGCGCGTCTTCCCGTCGACCTCAGCCCACTGCATACAGCGCTTGGCGAACTCCGGCTCGATGTACCGGGTGAAAGCGTCCAGTGCCTCGTAGTAGTGGTTGTCGGCATCAAAAGCCCGCAGCCCGTCTACAGCCATGCCGTACTCCGCCCTGCTCTCGACCAGCACCTTCGGCCAGTCTGAAATCGGGTTTCAGCAGAGTCAAGCCGTCGGCGGCCGTGGCCACGCACCGCTGCCCGGGCACGGCGGCACCGGGCCGGCGGGCGCCCGAACCTCACCTCACCGCCGCGCCAGCCCGGCGCACGCTGCCCGGACATGCCCGTGCGGCCACCGGAGGGCCCCCCCGCCCGCCCGCGGGCGCCCGGGGGGGGCCCGCGGGCGGGGGGGGGGGGGGGGCGCGGGGCAGCGGGGGGGGGGGCGGGCGGGCAGGCTGCGGCAACACGATCACGCGCCCGAGCGCGAGGTGGAATCAGCTTCCAGGTAGCCTGGGTGAGTGGCGAAAGAGGAGACGCTACCGCAGCCGGTGAGCACCATGACACCGGCCCAGCTGGCCCGCAGGCGTCGGCTCACCGACGCGGTCATCGAGATGATCGACCACGTGCCGCCGGACCAGCTGCAGATGAGGGACGTCGCCGAACGCTCCGGGGTCGCGCTCGGGACGGCGTACCGCTACTTCTCCTCCAAGGACCACCTGCTCGCCGCCGCCTGGGTCGACTGGCAGCGCCGCCTCACCGACCGGGTGCGCGCCGAGGTGGCCCGGGACCAGCCGCGCGGCGGCAGCCCTTCCGGTGTCTGCACCCGGGTCCTGTCGTTCCTGCACCGCGAACTGCGGGCGTTCCAGCGCCACCCGAACTTCGCCCGCCTGGCCACCCACGTCGAGGTGTCCAGCGACCCGTTCGCCAGCGAGGAGCTGGCCAACCTCGGCCGGGACAACGGAGCCGTCCTGACCGCGCTGATGGCCGGCGTCCCCGAGCACGTCGTCCGCCCGGCCATGGCCGCCATCAACGCCACCCTCGGCTCCGGGCTGGTCTCCTGGACCGCCGGCCGGCTCACGTTCCCCGACCTGGTCCGCCAGCTGGAGGAAGTGACCCGCCTGGTCCTCGGCCCGTACGAGAACCCGGCTCCTGCCGCCCGCGAGCTTGAGGAGACCCAGGCCAGCGCCATCGACTGAGCGTGCGACCGCGGGCGGGACCGACACTCTGGCCCGCCCCACCACCGCGCGGCACGCACCGACGGCTACCGTCCGGAGCTGACGGGTGCCCACCACGGGCGACGCGGCCACCGGGCGCCCGACCAGGGTGTCGTGAGGCCATGCCGTCGTCCGGGTCGGTTCCGCAGCCGGCAGCCCCAGCCCGCGC
>JADGHD010000023.1 GCA_019689615.1 Frankia sp.
AGGCAGAACAGTGGATTCTGTAATGCGGAATGGACAACCCGCTCAGGACACCGCCCACGTACATCGTCGGCAGCGTCGACCATGCCCTCCGGCTCGCCACGATGCTGCAGCTGGAGGGCCGGCTCACCGTGGCCGAGGCCGCCGAACGCCTCGGCGTCGCACGGTCCACGGCGCACCGGCTGCTCCAGACGCTGGTCTACCGCGACTTCGCGGTGCAGGACGCGCAGCGGGTCTACCACGCCGGCCCGGTGATCGAGTTGGCCGCGCACTCGCACTCCGAGACCGCCCGGCTGCGATCCGTCTCGCTCCCGCATCTGGAGCGACTGGTCGCGCTGGTGCGGGAGTCCGCCAATGTGGCGATCCGGACCGGTGGCACGGTGCGCTTCATCGCGTCGGTCGAGAGCGAGCAGGCGCTGCGCGTCACCTCGCGCGAGGGCATGGTCTTTCCCGCCCAGCGCACCACGGCCGGGATGCTGCTCCTCGCGGAATTCTCGGCGGACGACCTGGAGTCGGTGTACGCCGACACCGAGGATGCGCCCGACCTCGGCAGGTTGCGCGCTGAGCTGGCGAGGATCCGGCGATCAGGCTTTGCGCTCAACCAGGGGCGTTCCGAGCGTGGCGTCGTCGCGGTCGGCGTCCCGATTCGCGACGGTGCCGGCGCCGCCGTCGCCGGCCTGTCGGTGTCGATGCCGAGCGTCCGCTACGAACGGGAGCGGCTGCCCAAGCTGGTCGCCACCTTGCACAGGACCGCCGGCGGGATCGAGGCGGACCTCGCCTCGTAGCCATTCGGCGTAGCCATTCGCCGCGTCGATGGGCTCCCATAGTAACTATGCGTTGGCCTGATGTGGTTGGCGTCACCTTCACTGGTGAGCATGCGAGACATGCCCGTTTCCCAGGTCGACCTGTTCGCCGACGAGGTGCTGCTCGAGCCGTACGCCACCCACGGCGAGCTTCGTGAGCTCGGAAGCGTCGTACACCTCCCGAAGAACGACATCTACGCGCTCACGCGGTACGACGTCATCCGCGCTGCCCTCGGCGACTGGGAGACCTTCTCGTCGGCGCACGGCGTCGGGTTCAACCCGATGGTCAACGAGGCCCTGGCCGGCACGTCGCTGGCCTCGGACCCGCCCGACCACACCGCCCTGCGCGCGGCGCTGACCGAGAACCTCACCCCGCGGGCGCTGCGGGGCCTCAAGGAGCAGATCAACGCCAGGGCGGACGCGCTCGTCGCCGACCTGGTCGCCACCGGCTCCTTCGACGCGATCGACGCCATCGCCCGCGCACTTCCGCTGGCAATCGTCGCCGACCTCGTCGGCTTCCAGGGCGACGTGCGCGACCACATGCTTGCGTGGGGCAAGGCCGCGAACCAGGTCGTCGGCCCCATGAACCCGCGCACGGCCGAGAGCTTCCCGATCGCTGGCGAGCTGTACGACTGGTGCGCCGGCGTAAGGAAGGCCGACCTCGTCCCCGGCACGATCGGCCACGGCATCTTCGAGGCCGAGGAGCGCGGTGCCATCCCACCCGGCTCCGCCGGGCCGATCATCCACCAGTACCTCGCCGCCGGCGTCGAGAACACCATCAGCGCTATCGGCAACATCATCGCCCTCTTCGCCGCGCACCCCGACCAGCTCAAGCTGGTCCGCAAGGACCCCTCGCTCGTCTCCTCGGCGTTCAACGAGGTGCTGCGCTTCTGGCCGCCGATCAACGTCTGGGGCCGCGAGACAACGCGCGATGCCGAGATCGACGGTGTCGTGATCCCCGCCGGCGCCCGCGTGGCGGTCCTCCTCGGCGCCGGCAACCGCGACCCTCGGCATTACGAGAACCCCGACGTGTTCGACGTGACCCGCAACCCGGTCGACCACCTGTCGTTCGGGTACGGCGTCCACGGCTGCGCCGGTCAGGGTCTCGCCCGGCTGGAGGCCCACGCCGTCATCGACTCACTGGCCCGGCGCGTCGACCGCCTGGTCGTCGGCGAGGAGACCCGCGTCCCGCACAACATCACCCGGAGCATCGACTCGCTCCCGATCCTGGAGGTCGTTCCCGCATGAGACTTCTGACGATCGAGCTGGACCGGCCGCGCTGCGAGGGCCACGGCCTGTGTGAGGAGGCCGCTCCTGACCTGATGCACCTCGACGGCAACGGCGAGCTCGTCATCGACGTGCCGCAGGTCGAGGCCGGCACGCCCGAGGCCCGCGCAGCCGCCGCCGCTGTCCGGGTCTGCCCGGTCGCGGGTCTGCGTCTCGCGTGAGCGGTCAGGAACCCGTCGCACGTGTCGTGGTCGTCGGCAACGGCATCGCCGGTCTGACCGCCGCGGACGCGCTGCGTGACGCCGGCTTCGACGGTGAGCTGACGATCGTCGGGGACGAGCGGCATCCGGCGTACAGCCGCCCCGCCCTCTCGAAGGCGTTGTTACGCGACGAGCTCGACGCGCACGAACTGCCGGCGCCTACGCATGGCGCGACCGAGCTGCTGGGTGTCGCCGCGACCGGGGTCGTCCCGCAGCGGCGGGTCGTGCAGGTGGGCGGCGAGGAGCTGCCCTACGACCGGCTCGTCATCGCCTCGGGCTCCCGGGCCCGGAGACTCACCGACGACCCCGGTGAGGTGACGTTGCGAGGCCTCGACGACGCGTTCGCGCTCCGCGAGCGGCTTGCGACGCGACCGTCCGTGGTCGTCGTCGGTGGCGGGCCGCTGGGGATGGAGGTGGCTTCGGGCGCCCTGGCATCCGGCTGCGAGGTCACCCTGGTCTCGCAGGGCCGGCCGCTGATCACCCAGCTCGGCCGACATCTGTCGGACCTGTTCACGACTTCGGCGCTGGAGCAGGGGCTGACCCTCGTGGAGACCGGCTCGGCGCGGCTCGACGGCCCCTCCCGTGTGCTGCTCGCCGATGGCGCGGCACTGGAGGCCGACCTGATCGTGACGGCGGTGGGCGACGTACCGAACACGGAATGGCTCGCAGGCTCGGGCCTGGCGCGGTGTGGGGCGCTCGAGGTCGACCACCGTGGGCTCCTGCGCCCGGACATCGCCGCCGTAGGCGACGTCGCCGCCTTGCCGACGCCGTATGGCACCCGGCGGATCCCGCTGTGGAGCAGCGCCATCGACCAGTCCAAGGTCGCAGCGGCGGCGCTGATCCGCGGCGAGGAGGCGCCGCCGCTGAGCATCCAGCCGTACTTCTGGACCGAGGGGTTCGGGCTCTCACTGAAGGCGGTGGGCTTCATGCCGCCGAGCGGTGAGCCGGAGTACGTCGACGGCGGGCCCGGGGGACCGGCGCTGATCCGGTGGCCGGGGGCGGCTGCCGCGATCAACTACCGGATCCCGATCCCGCGGCTGCGCAGGGCCGCCGCGGCGTAGGGTGCGTCGCTGTGGGAGACGAGCCGGCATCGGGACTGGACCGTCTCGCCGCGGTCAACCTCAACCTGCTGGTGCCGCTGCTGGCGCTGCTGGAGGAGCGGTCGGTCACTCGCGCTGCCGAGCGGATCGGGCTGTCCCAACCGGCGATGAGCCACGCCCTGGGGCGGCTGCGCCGGCTCCTCGGTGACGATCTGCTGGTGCGGGAGGGCGCGAGCACACGGCTGACCCCACATGCTCTCGAGCTGATCGGCCCGCTGCGCAGCGCGCTTCAGCAGACGGCGCGGGTGGTGAACTTCCCCGGTTTCGACCCGGCCAGGGACCGCCGCGTGATCACGGTCGCGATGATGACGACGACCGCGTTCGTCGTCGGCGCGCCCCTGGCTCGTCTGGTCGCCGAGCGAGCCCCGAACGCGACGCTGCGCATCCGCACGATTCAGATGCCGACCGAGTCGGTGTTCACCGACGAGGGTGTCGACGTGGTCCTGATGTCGGACGCCTTCGGATCGCCGTACCCACGCGAGCGTCTCTACGACGACCGCTGGGTCGTCGTCGCCTCACCCGACACCGCACGCCGTGCCACAGCGATCGACCTGCTGACCACGCGGCCGCACATCGTGTACGACGCCGAGCGCAGAGTGGTGCCGTACTCGATCCTCGACGAGCATGGCGTCGACTACCGGATCGGGCAGCTCGTCTCGGACAACCTGCTGCTGTGCCACCTCGTGGCGCGGTCGAGCGGACTGGTCGGTCTGCAGCGCCTCCGGGTCGCGTCCGCGATGCGGCAGGTCGAGGAGCTGCGCATCGAGGAGTTCCCGTTCCCGGTCCACGGCGTCGGGATCGACATGGTGTGGAACCCGCGGCTGTCGGATCAGCTCTTCATCGAGTGGCTGCGGTCGCTGCTGCTGGAGGCCGCGGCGAAGCTGTGACAGGGCTCGGGGAGGGATCGGCCCAGGCGCTGGCGATGCTGGCCGCGCGCTGAGCCTCACGCGTCGCCGAGCAACTGCGCCCAACTGGCCGCGAGCTCGGCGATCATCTGATCCTGGTCGATCTTCCAGTCGGCGTTGCCCCAGTTCTGTGCGACGAAGTCGAGCTGGGCCATCGCCAGCACGCCTCGGAAGTGCCGCTGGTACGGCTCGAACCGCTTCGCCTTCGCCAGGCCGTCCTCGATGTCGCTGACGGCCTCCTCCATCCACCGCTCGACGAGGTTCGTCAGCACCGGGTCCACGACCGCGGCCTCGCGGCCGATGCGAATGATCGGGCGGATGACCGGCCAGCTCTCGACCGCGCGACGCAGCCACGACTCGATGGCCTCGCGGCTGCCGTCAGCCACGGTGTCGACCAGATCCTGCGCGGTTGAGCCATGTTCCGCTGATCGTGAGCGCTGCAGGACGGCGTTGAGCTGTTCGTCGATGAGCGCCTTCATCAGATCCGCGCGCGAGGGGAAGTACGCGTAGAAGGTCACCCGGGTCGTGCCGGCCGCCGTGGCGATGTCGTCGACCGTGGTGGCGGCGTAACCCTTGGTCTTGAACAGTTCGAGACCGGACTCGAGCAGCAGTCGACGCGTCAGCTGCTTCTGCGCCTCGCGGAGCTTCGCCATGTCGGCACCTTAGTGGTCGGTGTACGGCGACCACACCCGATGCTACCCGTCAATACAGGGTGATCGTTTCCTTGACAGGGCGTAAAACGTCGTGACACCGTGCACGCGAATCGCCGTGGTGGCGGTCACAGCACCTCAACGCTCAAGGAGACCGGATGGGTAACGCCGCCCCGGCGAACGGTCGGTTCGCCCCCACGCTCGTCGCCGGCTGCCTCGGCGTCTTCGTCGCCCAGGTGGCCTACTCGCTGCCCGCCTCGATCCTCGGCACGATCCAGCAGTCGCTCGGCATCTCCGGTGCCGACCTGACCTGGGTCAGCGCCGCGTTCGCCGCCGCCATGGTCATCTTCGAGCTGACCTTCGGGGTCGTCGGCGACATGTTCGGCCGCAAGCAGTTGTTGGTCGGCGGTCTCGTCCTGCTGATCATCGGCGAGGCCGTCACGATCCTCGGCGCCGACCAGGTCCACAGCCTGTGGGTCGGCCAGGCGATCGCCGGCATCGGCGCCGGAGCGCTCTATCCGATCTCCCTGACGATGATCGCCGCGGCCGCTCCGAACGCGAAGGCCCGCTCTAGCGCCATCGCGCTGTGGGCAGGGTTCCTCTCCGTAGGTGCCGCGGTCTCCCCGATCACTGCCGGGGCGCTTGCCGAGAACGGTCACTGGAAGGTCAGCTTCTGGATCCCGATCGCCTTAGCGTCCGTCACCGTCGTCGCCGCGCTCGGTGCCCGGAACTCCTCGGCGCCGGAGGGCCGCAAGCTCGACATCCCGGGCCAGCTGACCCTGATCGTCGGTCTCGTCTCCCTCATCTGGGCCCTCACCCAGGGCTCGGAGGTCGGCTACGGCAAGGGGTCGATCATCATCGGCTTCGTCGTCGCCGCGGTCTTCCTGGTCGCCTTCGTCCAGATCGAGCTGCGCAGCGCGGCTCCGCTGATCCACCTGAACCTGTTCAGGAACCGTGCCTTCGCGGTCACCGGCATCACCGCGGTCGTCGGCATGTTCGCCTACCTCGCGACCTGCTTCTCGATGACGATGTTCCTCGGCTCCGTCGCCCATATCGGCGCCGTCTGGATCGGCATCCTGTTCCTCGTCATCCAGGTGCCGGCACTGCTGCTCGTCCCGGTCGTCGCCAGGCTCATCCACTCGGTCTCGCCGCGGTGGGTGCTCACGCTCGGCTTCCTCTTCATCGCCGGTGCGGCCTTCTGGTCGTCGACCTTCGACGCCCACGACTTCGTCACCTCGCACGGTGCTCCGGACGACGGCGCGTGGACGAGGTTCATCCTGCCGATGCTCCTCAACGGTGTCGGCTTCGCGCTCACCGTCGGCTCGATCACGGCCGTCGCCATCCACTCGGTCCCGATGCGCCTGGCCGGCATGGCCTCCGCGACCACGAACCTGCTCCGCGACTTCGGCTTCGCTCTCGGGCCGGTCCTCGGCGGCGCGATCTACAACTCGATCGCGAACCGCAGTCTCGACAAGGGCCTCGACGATGCCCTCAGCGCCGCCGCCAATCAGGGCTTCACGGTCCTCGGCCAGCCGGTCGACGCGCACGTACCGACCCAGGCGATCACGGGTGCCCTCCATGGCATCGCCGACCAGGGCGGTGCCCTCGCGGTCAACTCCGTCCCTGTGCTGAACGACCCGAGCACCGGCAAGCCCTTCGTCGACATGCCGTTCGCGCTCCATGACCTGGCGTTCAGCTCGCTGAGCAACGCGTTCGGCAAGACGTTCCTGGTCGCGGCCGCCTGCGCGCTTGCCGCGGGCGTCCTCACCGCGGTCGGTCTGATCGGCGCGAAGGCGCCTGCAGGCGCAACGGACGAGGACACCGCGGCGGACCTGGCCACGGATGTCGTCCACCAGGTCGGCGGGGTCGCGGCAGACCTCGCCTGACCCTGCGTGGTGCGGGGCCCCGGTTGACGCGAGTCGACCGGGGCCCCGTGCCCGTTCGAGTCGCCACGACCCTCGCCGATCTTTACATGGCAATCATAATCTTGACACGATGTAAACCCATGTGAGACCGTCTGCTCGTCGCAGGTGATCGGCGTCACGAAAGGAGTTCCTCATGAGCCGGGTCAACGCCGCATGAGCCAGGTCAACACCGTGCTCGGCCCAGTGCCGGCGGCGTCGCTCGGCGTCGTCGCGCCACACGAGGTCCTGGTTTCGGTGCTGCCGGGCGCGCAGTACGCCTACGACATCCGCATGGACCGTGCGGAGATCTTCCATGCGGTGGCCGACAAGCTGACCGCCTTCAGGGCGGCAGGCGGCGGCGCGGTCGTCGACGCCGGCGGGATGTTCGCCGGGCGCGACGTCCCCCTCTATGAGGCGCTCTCATCCGCCACCGGCGTCCACATCATCGCCTCGACTGGCCAGATGGACGAGGCGATGCTCGGCGGCTACTTCCTCACCCCTCAGACCAACCCGCCCACGCCCTGGCCGGCCGAGAAGTTCGCCAAGCTCTACGCCGACGAGGTCACCGAGGGCATGGTCGTTCCGCGCGTCGAGCGTCGCGCCGCCGCCGGCCTGATCTCGACCGCTGTCACAGCCAGCGGCATGACGCCCACCGACGAGAGCCAGCTGCGAGGGTGCGCCCGCGCCGCGAAGCAGACCCGCGTGCCGCTCTCATTCCGCGCCGGCGCAGACCCGCTGGCCGAGCTGGCCGTGGCACTCGACGAGGGTCTCGCCGCCGAGCGGATCGCCGTCTCCAACGCCGGTGACGCCGCAAAGCCGATCGCCGACCAGGGCGCCTTCGTGGTCTTCGCCGACCTCGATGCCGCCGTCCAGTTCGCGCGCGGCGGTTACGCCGACAAGACGCTGGTGACCACCGGCGGCGCCGCGGTCGCGTTCGGCCACGAGGTGGCGTCGGCGTCGTATGCCGAGCTGCTGCGCCTCGTTCCCGCCGATCTCACCGAGCAGCTCCTCATCAGGAACCCCGCGGCCCTGCTCGCGGTGAGGGAGCCGTGATGTCCCGCATCAACACCGTGCTCGGTCCCATCGCGCCCGAGGAGCTCGGCTTCACGGCGATCCACGAGCACATCGGCTACGGCATGCCGGGCTGCGAGCTCGACACCACGTGGTGGAAGGCCCCGGAGGTCCGCTACGAGGAGACCGTCCCGAAGCTGCGCGCCTTCCACAACCACATCCGTGAGTACGGCGCAGGCGCCGGCGGCTACGTCGACGCGACCGGCATCTGCAACGGCCGCGACATCGACTACTACAAGTCGCTCTCCGCGAGGACCGGCCTGCATATCGTCGCCTGCACCGGTTTCGTCGGCGGCGACTCGGCGCTGCCGTTCTTCGAGCGCGCCAGCGTCGACTACCTCTACCGGCAGTTCAGGCACGAGATCACCGTCGGCATCGGCGGGGATACCACCGCGAAGGCCGGCATCATCAAGGTCGGCGTCAGCCGCGGCTTCAAGATGAAGGAGCTCGACCTCCGCATCTACCGCGCCGCCGCCCGCGCCGCCGTCGAGACCGGCGCGCCGATCTTCACCCACCTCGCGGTCGACACCGACCCCGCCCTCGCGGTCTTCAAGGAGGAGGGCCTGCCCCTGGACCGCGTGCTCTTCGGCCACGCCGACGACGGCGTCAGCCAGGGCAAGGTCAAGCAGGACCTGCTCACCGAACTCGGCGGCCGGATCGGGTTCGACACCTTCGGCTACGACCTCGAGCTCCCCGACCCGCCGTTCTGGGGCCGCCACCGCCAGGACCGCCTCAACCACCTGCTCGGCTTCCTCGAGGCCGGCCACGTGAAGCAGGCGCTCGTCGGCGCGGACGCCAACTGCTCACCGCTCGGCTGGCCGGGCGTCAGGGGCCACACCGTCAACTACATCTTCGAGACCCTCCTGCCCGACCTGCGCGCCGCCGGTGTCAGCGAGGACACCATCCACACGATCTTCGTTACGAACCCGACCGAGTTCCTGACTCTCACGCCCGGAAAGAACTGACCATGGACATCAGCACTCTCGACATCGCCATCGTCGGCGCGGGCTACGCCGGCGCGGCCACCGCCAAGGCCCTCAGCAACCTCGGCGCCAGCGTGACCGTCTACGAGCAGGCCTCCGCCATCCGCGAGGTCGGCGCCGGCATCGGCCTGCGCCCTTCGTCGGTGGACCAGTTCAACAGGCGCGGCAGCGGGGACGCGATCAAGGCGGTCAGCTCCCCGAGCGACGCGTTCGAGATCCTCACCGGCGACTGCCGCCGCATCGCGATGGAGGAGTGGCCCGAGAAGGACGTGTACGGCGAGACCACCCGCTTCATCCACCGCGGCGACTTCATCGAGGCGCTGGTCAGCGTGCTGCCCGAGGGCATGGTCAGGCTCGGCCACAAGCTCGGCAGAATCGTCGACGAGGGCTCGAGGGCGACACTGCAGTTCACCAATGGCGCGACCGTGACGGCCGACCTCGTGATCGGTGCCGACGGCATCAGGTCCGTCGTCCGAGAGCAGCTGTTCAGCGACCAGCAGCCCGTCTTCGCCGGCGAGCACTCCTACCGCGCGGTCATTGACGCGGCCGGCACCTTCGGCATGGTCGCCGACGGCAACCTCCGGATGTACATCGGCCGCGGGACGAAGATCTACCTGCTCCCGCTGCTGCACCGCGGCCAGGTCTCGTTCGACATCACCGCGCTCAACCCCGACAGCACCTGGGCCCCGACCGTCACGAAGGACGACCTCCTCAGCTGCGTCGAGGGCTTCGACGAGCGGATCATCGAGATGACCCGCAGCCTCGACATGAACGCCGTCACCATCCGCGCCGTCTACGACATCGACCCGGTCGACGTCTGGCACTCGGACTCCGTCGTCCTCGTCGGCGACGCGGCGCACGCGATGTGCCACCACCAGGGCCAGGGCGCCAACTCCGCGATCCTCGACTCCGGCGCGCTCGCTGACGCACTGGTCGCGGCCGACTCCATCCCCGAGGCCCTGGCCGCCTTCCAGGCCACCCGCAAGCCGGTCACCGACGAGCTGCAGCGGATCTCGCGCAACGGCTGGACCGAGGACGAGGTCAACGAGGTCTTCCCGGGCCAGAAGCCCGGCCAGCTCGGCGCGACGACGGTCAAGGTCTGACATGCCGTTGCACCCTGAGATCGCCAAGGTCCTCGCGACGCTTCCGGCGCCGCCCGCCGAGCTCGACCCGGTGGCGATGCGCGCCTTCGACGAGTCCCAGGTGACCCCGGTCGGCGACCGGCTGCCGCTGCACTCGGTCGAGGACCTCACCGCGAAGACGCCGTACGGCGACGTCCCGGTGCGGGTCTACGCGGCCGACGAGAAGCCGGCGTACGGCGTGCTGGTCTACCTGCACGGCGGCGCGTTCTTCCTCGGATCCCTCGAGACGCACGACCACATCGCCCGGGCGCTGGCCAAGGAGACCGGCCTCAAGGTCGTCTCGGTCGGCTACCGGCTGGCGCCCGAGCACCAGTTCCCCGCCGGCCTCGAGGACTGCTACGGCGTCGTCCAGTGGGTGGCCGAGTCGGGCGACCTGCTCGGCTGGGACCGCGACACGCTTGCGCTCGCCGGGGATTCGTCGGGCGGCAACTTCGTCGCCGCGATCGTCGGCATGGCCAAGGACGACGGCTTCAACCTGATCACCCACCAGGTGCTCTTCTACCCGTCGGTCGATCTCGACTTCGACATCGACCGCTACGCGTCGCTGCGCGAGAACGCGGTCGGCTACGGGCTGGAGACCGCCGGCCTGAAGCCGTTCAACGCGTTCTACATCAACAGCGGTGCTGACCCGGCTGACGTCCGCGTCTCGCCGATCAAGCGCGAGGACCTCGGCGGTCTCCCACCGGCGCTGATCATCACCGGGGAGTTCGACCCGCTGCGCGACGAGGGTGAGCTCTACGGCCGTCGGCTCCGGGAGGCTGGGGTCGAGGCCAGGGTGAGCCGGTACGAGGGAGCCGGACACGGCTTCGTGCAGCACTTCTTCTGGATCCCGCAGTACTACCGCGCGTTCGCCGAGACCACGGAGTTCCTGGCATGACGGTCGCCGTCCACCCGATCGCGGCGCCCTGGGGCCGCTTCGCCCTGTTCAGCTACCTCATCGATGCTCCCGAGCTGGCGATCGTCGACACCGGCGTCACCGCGTCGGCCGCCAAGGTCCCGGCGGAGCTGGAGAAGCTCGGCCGGCGGATCGAGGACGTGAAGTGGATCCTGCTGACGCACGGTCACATCGACCACGTCGGTGGCGCCGTCGCCCTCTGGGAGGCCACGGGCCGTCAGGCCAAGGTGGTCATCTCCGAGGTCGATGCCCACTTCCTCTCCTCGCGCGAGGCGCACGTGTCGGAGGCGCTCGAGCTCCGCGGTGAGTACGTCGGCACCGAGGCCCTTCGCGCCAGGAAGTCGGCCGAGGTGCTCGAGGCGATCTCCGGCGAGATGGAGCCGAGCCTCACCATCGGCGACGGCGACGTTCTCGACCTCGGCGGCATCGCGGTCCGCGTCGTCGCCGTGCCCGGCCACACCGCCGGTGGCGTGGCGTACGTCCTCGACCAGCCCGACGGCGAGACCGATGTCTTCCTCGGCGACGCCGCCCAGGGCTACGGCGCTGCCAGCGGCTTCCCCGGCTATGAGGACCCGGACGCCTACCGCGCTTCCGTCCAGCGCGTGCTCGACCTCGCGCCCACCCGGCTCTACCTCGGTCACCCCTACCGCGACTCGTCGGGAGCCCCGCGTTCGGTGACGCTGCACGCCGCCGCGGCCGCGCAGCACCTGCGCGACAGCCTCGACCGCGAGGCCGAGGTGCGCGCCGCGGTCGAGGCGTACCCGCCCAGGCCGAGCGAGTCGCCGTACTCGCCCTTCGAGGCGGTCGCGGAGGCACTCGGCTACACCGGGGACCCGACGCTCGAGCCCGCTCCCTTCTTCACCTCCCTGCACGGATACGCCGCGACACACAGGGAGGCCTGATGAGGACGACGCGCGAGACCACGCAGCGGATCATCGACGCCGGCGGCCAGGAGATCATCGCACTGAAGGACCTGGTCGTCCCCATGCGCGACGGCGTCAACCTCGCCGCGGACGCCTATACCCACGACCTGACGCAGCCGCGCCCGGCGCTGGTCGCGCTGTCGCCGTACGGCAAGGAGCTCCAGGCACTGGCGCTCACCATGCCGCCGCAGAAGCGACCCAGCCCGATGTGGGACGGCTGCATCGAGGCCGGCGACATCGCCCGCGTCGTCGACAACGGCTACGTCCACGTGATCGGTGACCTGCGCGGCTCGGGCTACTCCGAGGGCGAGCACATCGGCAACTACAACGCCGGTGGAGTCCCGCTCGGGCAGGACGCCTACGACTTCATCGAATGGGTGGCGGCCCAGCCCTGGTGCGACGGCAACGTCGGCATGATCGGCATCTCCTACTTCGGCTCGATGCAGGTGCTCGCCGCCGCCGAGCGCCCTCCGTCGCTCAGGGCCATCTTCGTCGCAGGCGGCCACTTCGACTTCTACGAGACCACCTATCACGGCGGCGTGATGTGGCTGATGCCGCGCGCGGCGCGCGAGGGCCGCGGCGGCGACTCCGGGTGGGCGTTCACCGACGGCATGAAGTCGCGGATGCTCGAGACCTACAGCCCCGAGGAGATCGAGAAGCTCGTGGCCGAGCGGCTCGCCGACCCCGACATCCAGGCCTGGCCGAACCTCCTCCACACCCTGCACTACCCGAAGAACCACGAGGCCTGGTTCGACATCGTGATGAACGACGTCGACGGCGAGTGGTACGAGGAGCGCAACCCGGTCAACCTCGCCGCCAACATCGACATCCCCGTCTGGCTGCAGATCGACCAGGGACGCGGCTGGACCATGGACGGCACGATCGAGTGCTTCAACCGCATCCCGGCCAGGCACAAGAAGCTCACCATCGGCCCGTACCCGCCGATGCAGTCGCGCCCCTTCATCGAGGAGCACGACAAGATGTTCCGCTGGTACGACAAGTGGATCAAGGGCATCGACAACGGCGTCGACGAGGAGCCGGCTGTCTCGGTCTTCGTCGAGGGCACCAGGCGGTACGTCGAGGGCTCGCAGTTCCCGCCGAGGCCGGTCGACTACCGCGAGCTCTACCTGCGCCCGCGCCGCAAGCTCAGCTTCGAGCCAGAGACGATGGGCCCGCAGTTCGCTGCCCCCGACGGCTTCTTCCAGGCGCCGCTGACGGTGACCGACAAGGTCGAGATCCTCTCGTGGTCCAGCGACGTCTTCGAGCAGCCGACGACCCTCATGGGCACCGGCGCCTTCCACCTGTTCGCCTCGATCGACCAGGACGACACGAACTGGATCATGCGGATGTGGGACGAGGGCCCCGGTGGCAAGCGCCAGCTGGTCACCACGGCGTATCTCAAGGCTTCCATGCGTGAGCTGGACGAGGAGAAGTCGACGCTCGGCTCGCCCGTGCACCCGCACACCCGGAAGGTGCCCGTGACGCCCGGCGTCATCGAGGAGTACGTCCTTCGGATCTACCCGATGGCCGCCACGATCCTGCCGGGACACAAGCTCGTCGTGGAACTCTCCTGCAACGAGCCGATGGCCGACGCGCACAACGCGCTGCTGCCGCCGGACGCGTTCCACCTCCCCGTCGGTCGCCCGGTGACGCACACCATCTACCGCGACGCGGCGCACCCGTCCCGGCTCATCCTCCCGTTCGTAGCCGGAGGTGCCGCGGAGTGACCGCGTTCGGGCACGCCGCGGCCCGGACACCGTTCGGGCAGTTCGGCGAACTCGTTCTCGGCACGGGCGAATTCCTGCCGTGAGACGAACCGGCGCCATCCGCGCGGCCGGTACGGGAGAGGACCCGAATCGTCATCGTTGACGGTGACAATCCGATATACCGATCAGGTGGATCGGATGCGGGGCGCGGCACCCCGCGGGTTGCATGCGCTTCTCGGGAGCAGACGATGGTCGGCCCTGCTGGACCGCGGTGTCCGGCGGGTGTTCCCACCGAAAAGCATGCTGCTTCGCCAGGGTGATCCGGGGACACATCTGCTCGCTCTCACCCAGGGGCGGGTGAAGGTTCTGCACGCAAGCCCTGACGGGTCCCAGACACTGGTCGCCATCCGCGGGCATGGCGACGTGGTGGGGGAGATCGCCGCCTGGTCGCCCGACAGCCATCACCGGCCGGCGCGGGCAGCACAGGTACCCGCGTCGCGGGCGTCGTTGCGACGGCCATCGGCGCGGCAGCGTACGGCGTCGGTGGAGGCACTTGACCGATGTGTGGCACACCGCATCGAGGCGACCGCCTTCATCCGCTTCCTCGACGAGCACGACGCTCTCGGGATGTTCACCGAATACCTGCTCGACCGGATCGCGCAGGCGGTGCAGCACCAGGCGATCCTGGCCCGGCAGCCGCCACCGCAGCGGATCGCCTGGCTCATCGCGGAGACGTTCGCGCTTTCCGGTCCGGAGATCGCTCACTCGCGGCGCATCCCGTTCTCGCAGGCGGGGATCGCGAGCGCGCTCGGCCTCTCCCGCAGCACCGTCGCCGAGAACCTGCGGCGGCTGCGCGCGGCCGGCGCACTGGCACCCGAGCGCCGCATCGTGGTTGCGGACATCCGGGCCCTGCGCCGGCTTGCCGCCGGGTGACCGGTCGGCGAGCGATGTGAGGCTCCTGCCGCAGCCCTCGCCTTGCTCCTGGTCGCGTCGGGTGAGCGATGACCGACTACGTGATGTGGTGATCCAGAGCACACCTGGGATGTCCACGGCTGGACAATTCGCGCCGTGGCCGCTGCGGAGGCTTCCGGTGACAGTTCACCCCGCCTCGACGTGGAGGGCACACCGTGAACTCGCAGTGGCATCCTGAGTCGGACGTTCCAGGTCAGCCCCGGCGGCTGCCGCACCACGCGGTCATGCTCGCGGTCGACATCAAGGACTTCAGCGGCCGGCCCGGAGCGGACCACCAGCGGCTGACCATGGCCATTCCGGACATTCTTGACGGGGCGCTGCGGCGCTGCGGCCTCGGCCATCTCGTCGGAGCGCACCGATTCGACCAGTCCAGCGGCGACGGCTGGCTGCGCGGCTATGACCCGACCGTCACCACGTTCCTCATCAACCCGTTCCTCGCCGCGCTGCAGGCGGAGCTGTCCGACTGCAACCATCGGGGCGCGCACGGCATCAGGGCCACGCATCCGTTGCGGATGCGGGTGAGCATCCATCTCGGGCCGGTCGACGACTCCGGCCACAATCTGGCCGGGGACGGCAGCGGTGACGCGCGCGTCGCCACCCGTCGGCTGCTTGACGCCGAATCCGTGCGCGACCTGCTGGAGCGGTCCGACCCGTCCGCCACCTATGTCGCCGCGATCCTCTCGGCGCGCGTGTACGAGGACGCGATCCTGACCAACTACGCGGCGATGCCCGCGGCCCTGTTCCACCAGGTGCCGGTCCAGGTGAAGACCTACCGGGACTTCGGCTATCTGTATGTGCCCCAGGTGTCGGGCCGTCTGCTCACCGAGGGCCTCGGCGGTACACAGCCGGGCGGGCCCGCCGATCCGCCGGCCTCGCCGGCGCCCGACCGCGGGGACGGTGGCCCGAACAGCCCGGCCCGGCCCGGGGCCAGAAAGGACGAGCAGAAGAAGGGCAAGACCAGGTCGGCCGTACCCAGGAGCGTCCGGAGCGGAGGCGTCGACGGCACCATCAGCGCCTCGACCGTCATCGCTGGGCACAACCACGGCTCGATCACGTCCGGTTCTCACTTCGCTGGTCCCGTGGGCGCTCAGGTCAGCGGCGGCGAGGTCCGTGACATCACGATCGGCGACGTTGCCGCCAACCGTTTCCACGACAGCCGCGACGAGCGGGACGCGCGTGACTCAGCTGCCATTCGTGACACCGATGGGATGGGCCGGTCCCACCGCGCCGGACAGGCTGGCGAGGAGACCGGCCGATGACGGAGCCGGCAGAGTACGACGACATCGGGGACGACACGTACGACGACGCACCCAGTGCGCCGCCGTATGACGATGACGCGTTCCTCGACGAGGAGCCTGACGGCGGATTCGGTGGTCGCGCGTCGGTCAGGATGGGCGGGGTTGACGGCACCATCCAGGCAACGGCCGTCATCGGCGGCGAGAACCGCGGCCTCGTTCAGGAGCGGGGCAACCAGAGCAGCACGACCGTCAGCGGCGACGTGGGAACCGTCGTCAACCAGCCATCGGTCATAGCGATCTTCTCAGAACAGGAGAATACGGCCCTGTACTCGGTGCTGGGCCTGACCCGCCAGGGCATCGTGCGGACGCGGGACGGCCGCTGGATGCGGCACCGGTTCGTCCCGCCGGACGGCTTCGGGAAAGCGGTCGCGGTTCTCCGGAGAAAGCGCGTGGTCCTGCTGACCGGCCAGCCTGGCAGTGGACGGTCCACCGCCGCGATGATGGCGCTCCTGTCCGCCGCGTCGGCGGGTCGGTCGACCGTGGGCCCGGGCGCTGGTGAGACTCGCGGCGGGAGGACGGGCGGCGGGGAGGCTGTCGGCCGCGCCTTCTCCGCCGACCGCTTCTCCGTCGGCCGGGCCCCGGGGGCGGGAGAACCGGCCGAAGCGGCCGAGGGGACCATCCGCGACCTGACACCGTTCGAGGAAGCCGGCGAGGGCAGAGGGTCCTGGCTCCGGCCGGACGAGATCCAGCCGGGTGATCGGCTGCGGCTCGACCTGTCGCGCGCGACCGAGATCCTCCGAGACGGGGACACGGAGCGGCTGCTCGACCTGGTCGGCGCCGTGCGCTCCAGAACAGCATGGCTCGCCGTCGTGGTTTCGGAAGGACTCCTGCGGGCGCTTCCGTCCGAGCTTTCCGATTACCACGTCTCCCTCGGTCGCCCGGCTACGGCTGCCGTGCTGGCCAGCTACCTGCGGGCCGACGGGCTCGACCGCCCGCAGCCCGAACTGGAGGCGGAGATTCGCGGCATCGACCAGGCCAGCCGGCTTGACGCGCTCAGCATGGAGCTGATTGCCCGCATCGCCCAGGGCGCGCCCCGCCCAGCGGACGGGAGGCTCCCGGAGCCCCTGCCGCAGTGGCTGCCGGCAGCCATCCAGGCGGCGCTCGGAGACGAGGTCAGGCTTTTCCACGAGTTCGCCAGACAAACGAAACCTGATCGGGAGGACGAAACCGCATGGCGGATCCGAGTGGCCTGCGTGGCGATGCTGGAGGGAGCCAGCGTCCCGATGATCACGTTCGCCGAGCGGGAGCTGGTGCGGCTCTGCGGACCCGCCAGCTCGCCGGAGCAGGAGACGCATCCGTTCGAGCGGCCGGAGCTTGAAGCATGGCTGAAGTCTGCCGACGCCGTCCGTGTCGGTAACCCGGCCGCCCGGCACAGCCAGGTGCAATTTGCGCGGCCGGCATACGGCATCGCCGCCCGCCGCTACTTCTGGACCCAGCACCCCCACCTCGCCGACGTCTACCTCGCCTGGTTCGATCGGCTGGCGCGCGAAGCCTCCGGGCGTGGCCCGGCCGGGCAGGCGGTGACGACGCTGCTGGCGGCGAGGATCGCCGAACAGATGCTCGCCACCGCGGCCGTCGACGAGCTGCTGTGGCTGAGCCGCCGCTGGATGAGGGTCTCCGACAGGGCGTACATCAAGGCCGCGGTCATGGTGCTGCGTCTCGGCCTGGAGGACGACGCGGGCGGCGAACAGGTCCGGCAGGCGTTCTACCAGTGGTCGCGAGCGTCGGTGCTGCCCGCCAACTGGGCTGTGGCCGTCATCGGCCTCTGCGTGAACCCGCTGGCGGTGAACCATCCGTATGCGGCGGTCACCCGGCTGCTGCACTTCCTCGGCCACACCCGGGAGGATGTCGGCGCGACCGCGGTGAAGGCGCTCGTCGACCTTGCGGACCGAGAGGATCGCCACCGCCTGGTGCTGGGCCGCGTGCTGCGGCTCCTCGCGGACGCGCCACCCGTTCGGGACACCGTCGCCGACGGCGGCGACAGGCAACAGCTCAGCAGGCAGGAACGTCGATACCGACAGGCCACGAAGGTCTTCCTGAAACTCGCCGCCGTCGACCGGCTCACCCGCGGGTATCCGGAGATCATTAAAGGCTCCTCGGATACCGGCGTCGGACCGCCTGACAACGGCTCGGTGCCGACCAGGGGGCCGGAGCCGACCTGGACATTGGCAGAGACGTCTCGCGCCGAGCTGGCCGGGGCCTGGCGGGTGGCGCTGGAACGGTCGGACGACCGTGAGGCGCTGACCGTGCGGCTGGCGGACTGGCTGGCGGCGGCAGCGGGCGCATCCGCCTTGGAGCAGCTCCTCGACATCCTGGTGGCGGCGTGCGGACGGCGCCTCATGTTGCAGAACCGGCTGGCCGACCTGGCCTTGGCCGCGACCAGGGTTCCGACGGCGATGATCCCGACGCCGGTGAGTCCCTCCGTCCGCTATCAGGCGTATCTCCGACTGCTGAATCGGATCGTGCACGGTGATGAGCCCGCCTCGGATGCCGTGCCCACCTGGCTGGGCTGGGACCCGGACGGGGAGACGGTCGAGGGGATGGCGGAGAAATGACCTTCATGGTGGGGCAGCCGCGCTACGAGCGCCTGCTCTCCGCGGCCGGAGTGATCGTCGCTCTGTGTCTTGTCCTCGCCGTACTCGTCGGGATGCCGCGGTGGATGCTGCTGTTCGCTGGCGCGGCCCTTGCGGCCGTCCTGTACGGGTGGTCGCGTACCCGGGAAGGGCTGGTTGGCGCATGGCGCCCCGACAGGCCGCCGGAGCCGGCGGCCCCTCCTGTCGAACCGATCGAGCGGTCCGGGCGGTTTGACGACCGGGTGCCCAGCGCCGAGCGGGGCTTCCCGTTCACGCTCTCGTACACCGCGCGGTGGCTGACGAATCCCGACCTGCGCGCCGACGTGGGTGAGTCCGTGGTTCGTGATCTTGTGGGCCGTCGGGCCTGCGCGGTCACGACGCGGGTGACTGTCGGTGATTCCGAGCTGGCTGCCGACCTGCTCCTCGCGGCGCTGTGCGACGGATCGCTGACCGACGCCGCCGACCGCGGAGTGGAGGCGGTGACGGTGCGGGACGTGAAGGTGCGGGTGGACCGGGATACCGACGAGCGGTGGCGTGCCCTGGCCGCGTGGCGGCGCGAGGTGGAACTGGCGAAGGCGCGGCGCGACCATCTCGACCAGCTGGTACGGACGAGCCCTCGCGAGATGTTGCTGTGGCATCTCGCGCAGCAGCCGGATCTGAAAAAGGCCGCCGACATGATCGAGCCGGTCAGCCGACTGCTGAA
>JADGHD010000581.1 GCA_019689615.1 Frankia sp.
AGGTCGAGCAGGGCGCGGTCGAGGGAGTCCAGGACGGTACGCCGGCCGCGGCTCTTCTGCGCCTTCTCCAGCTCCTTGAGCGCCCCGGCGGCGCCGCGGACCGTCATCGTGCGCGGCTTGGCCGCGCGCTTGCCGCGACCGGTCGCGCCGCTGGCGGTGGTGCCGACGCCGAGCGCGGTGCGCAGCGCCTCCGCCTCGGCCTCGTCCCGCTCGGCGTTGGCCGCCTCGGCGTCCGCGTTCGCCGCGCCCACCAGGTCCGCGGCGGCGGCCAGGCAGTCGGCAACCCGGCCGAGCCGGCCCGGCAGCGCCAGTACCTGGGCGCGGCGCGCCAGCGCCTGCTCGTCGCTGGCCAGCTGACGGGCCCGTCCGAGGTGGCCCTGGGCGGCGCGGGCCGCCACGGCCGCCGTCTGCTCGTCGACGCCCTCGCGCAGCAGGACCGCGACGATGTCGTCGACGGCCGGCAGCCGCAGGCTGACCACCCGGCAGCGGGAGCGGATCGTCGGGATGACGTCGTCGACCGACGGCGCGCACAGCAGGAACACCGACCGCTCCGCCGGCTCCTCCAGCGCCTTGAGCAACGCGTTCCCGGCCGCGTCCGTGAGCCGGTCGGCGTCTTCCAGCAGCAGGATCCGGTAGCGGCCGCCGGTCGGCGCGGTGGCGGCGTCCCGGACGATCGCCCGGACGTCCTGCACGCCGAGCGAGAGGCCCTCCGGGCGGACCGTGCGCAGGTCGGCCGCGGTGTCGCTGAGCACGGTGTGGCAGCCGGAGCACGTCCCGCAGCCGGGCGGGCCGTCCGTCGCCTCGCAGCTCAGCGCGGCGGCGAAGGCCCGGGCGGCGTCGGCGCGGTCCTGCCGCGAGGGGCCGGTGAACAGCCAGGAGTGGGTCATGCCGGCCCGGGCGGCGGCCAGCCGGTCTCCGGTCGCGATGAGCCTGCCGGCGGCGGCCGCGGCGGTGAGCGTCTCGATCGCGGCCGGCTGGCCGGTCAGCCGCTCCCAGACGCTCACTGGTCGCCTCCCGGAGTCGTGGACTTGCTGTCGGTCATTACCGCGCTCTCGGCCGGTTCGCGGCCGGCGGCGACCTCGGCGCTGGCCCCGGGGCCGGCACCGCCGTCGCCGGCTGCCTCGTCTGTACCACTGGCACCGGCACTGGCACCGGCCGGACCGGCGCCGCTGGCGGTGCCCTCGGCGCTGGCCGGCGGGCGGGTGACCGCCCCGGTCGGCTCAGGCTGGCCGAGCCGGCGGGCGACCGCCTGGCGGATCCGGGTGCTCAGCTCGGCCGCCGGCCGGCTGCCGTCGAGCACCACGTACCGGTGCGGCTCCTCGTCGGCAAGGCGCAGGAACGCCGCCCGCACCCGGTCATAGCCGCCATTGTCGGGGGCAGCACGGTCCGCCCGGGAGCCGGCGCGCCGCGGCGGGCAGGCCCCGGCCGCCGTGTGCTCGGCCCTGGCCTCGGGGTGGTCGCTCGGCGCGTCGAGGATCACGGTCAGATCGGGCAGCAGCGACGTCGTCGCCCACTGGGCCAGCACGGCGAGCTCATCGATGGTGACCTGGCCGGCAGCCGCCTGGCGGGCGATCGTCGAGTCGATGTAGTGGTCGGTGAGCACGACGGCGCCCCTGGCCAGAGCCGGCTCGACCACCCGGCAGACATGCTCCGCTCGCGCCGCGGCGGCCAGCAGCGCCTCGGTCCGCGGGTGCAGGCTGGCCTGCGGGTCCGGCTGCAGCTGGCAGAGCGTGGCCGCCAGCGGGCCGGCGGCGGCCGGGTCCGCGGTGACAAGCACCTCCCGGCCGGTGTCGGCGAGCCAGGAGCGCAGCAGGTCGAGCTGCAGGCCCCGGCTGGCCTGGTCCGCGCCCTCGACCGAGACGAACAGGCCGGCGTGCCGCGGGCGGCGGGCCGGGCGGCGGCCGCGCAGCGCGTTCCACAGCTCCGGCAGCACCGGGACCCCGGAGTGCTCGTCCATCTGCCGGTAGGCGAACAGGCCGACGGCGACCGCGAGCAGCCCGCCGGCGAGCA
Organism: Frankia sp.; assembly: GCA_019689615.1. GTDB lineage: Bacteria > Actinomycetota > Actinomycetes > Frankiales > Frankiaceae > Pseudofrankia. The sequence goes on from JADGHD010000581.1 coordinate 2,011, forward strand.
GCACCACGGTCACCCCGTCGGCCCGGACGTTGACCTCGCCCCACAGGTGGACGCTGTGCGAGCCGATCAGGCCGACCAGCGCCGGCGCCGCGGCCAGCACCAGCAGCAGGTCGATCCGGACCAGCGACTGGACCAGCGCGAACGTCCGGCCGCGCAGCTCGTCGGCGACCTCGGCCTGCAGCAGCGTGTTGCCGGTGACCCAGGCGACCCCGGCGAACAGGCCGACGAGCACGACCAGGATGCAGGCGAGCACCAGGTTCGGGATGATCGCCACGACCACGAGGGTGATCCCGGCGCCGGTCACGCTGATGCCGAAGAGCCGGGTGCGGCTGTAGTCGCCGAGCAGCTTGGGCCCGGCCACCATGCCGGCCGCCAGGCCGATGAACACCGCCGCGAACAGCACGCCGTACGCCGAGTCGCCGCCGCCGAGCAGCGTGACGTAGAGCCGGCCGAGCGCGATCACGCAGCCGGCCCCGGCGAAGCCGCCGAGGATCCCGACGACGAGCCCGCGGACGAGCCGGTCCTGGCCGACGAACTTCCAGCCTTCGATGATCGAGGCGAAGAACCCCGGCTCGGGCGCGTGTTCCGGCCTGGCCGCCTTGCCGATCCCGGGCAGCCCCCAGATCACGATCGCCGACAGCAGGAACGTGGCCGCGTTGAAGTACAGCGCGATGTCCACGGACGAGTCGCGGAAGTACGGGTAGCTCGGGGCGAGGCTGCGCGACAGCGTGGCCAGCAGCGCGAAGATCACCGCCGCCACCGGGGCGCTGCCGTAGGTGGTGAGCAGGCTCAGCGTGTTGGCGGCGGCGAGCCGCTCCTTGGGCACCAGCCGCGGGACGCTGGCCTCCTTCGCCGGCGCCCACAGCAGCGTCACGCACTCGACCAGGAACGACGCGATCAGCAGCCAGCTCAGCGTGCCGACGATCGGGATCGACAGGAACAGGCCGAACCGGGCCAGGTCGGTGACCACCATGGTCAGCCGCCGGTCGAGCTTGTCGGCGATGGCCCCGGCCAGCGGGCCGAGCAGCAGCGCCGGCATCAGCCGGACGATCAGCAGCGAGCCGATCGCGTACGCCTGCCCGGAGAAGCTGTTCTGCAGCTGGGTGATCATCGCCGTGGTGGCGAGCAGGCCCATCCAGTCGCCGAGGCTCGACAGCCCCAGCTGGATCCACAGCCGGCGGAACTCCGGGATGCGCAGCACCGCGCGCAGGTCGCCCTCGTCGGACGAGGCAGGCGCCCGGCGCTCCGGCGGCGACGGCACGCTGGTGACCGGGTGCCGCCCGCCCGAGCGGATGCCCCAGCCGGCCCGCCCGGAGCGGCGCCACGCGGTGACCCCACTGGCGACGTGGCTGGTGGCGGCGGACATGGCGGCCGGGCCGGCGGGGGGCGGGCCGGCGTCGTCCGCATGGGTGGCGGCGGCGCTGTCCTGGGTG
>JADGHD010000582.1 GCA_019689615.1 Frankia sp.
AACCCGGGCGGGCCGACGGCGAGGGCGCGGGGGGCACGGGGCGCCTGGCCGGCGCCCGGCGGGTGGTCACCGGCGGCGGGTCGGGCGAGGCCGTCACCGGTGAGCCCGGGCCGGCGCCGCGGCGGGGCCGCCGCCGGTGTCACGACCAGCCGCCCAGGGCCGCCCCGCGGGCACGCGCTCGGCTGCTGGTCTGGCGGACCGGAACGCCGCGGCCCGACGCCGGTAGGGACACCACGACCACCCCCCACTCACCCCGGCCCCGGCGCCGCGCCAGCGGTGACCGGGCGAGCCTGGGCAAAGTGCCAATGGTTGTGCCTGGCGCGATGCTACGGAGTGCGAGGAACGTCACCTGGTCGTGCGGCCACGCAGCGCGGCACCCTGGCCGCGCTCCGCGCGCCGGAGGTTCGTCGTTGTTCATTCGATGGCCATTACTTGTGCGTTCGTCGCGCCCAGGCCGATCCAGGGCATCGGAGCCGGCCGACACCAGGCATGACCAGCGCGTTAGCGACGCCAGTCCCGCCGACCGTCAACCCGTCGTGACCAGTTTCACCTGAACGCGCGCGGTCGCGGCGTCCGCCGCGGACCCTGGCCCGCCGCGGACAAGGGCCTTGTCAGCCGGGACCGAAGTCCCTGTCCGGTGCGGCTGGCGCCGTTGGCCGTCGCTGATCGTCGGGTCTCAGGAACGAGACCGGAACGCCGTTCCCCGCAGCGCCCGACCGGGGCGCGCACGGCGGATGTTGCTGTTGTGTTCGCTGTCCGTTGTTCTACCGGAATTCGTCGGTAGCGGCGGGTGCGCGGCCGCCGCCGCGGTCATCAGGGCGGCCGTTGGCCCGTTGGCGTCGCCGCAGGCCGTCTGGCCGCAAGGCGCGTTCCGGGGCGCGGGTGGGCGCTGGCGCGCCCGTCACCTGCCGCCGGTCAGCACCCGGCCCGGTCCGGCCGGGGACACCCGCACCGCGTCCGGGGGCAGCCGGCGGCCCGGCGGGAAGAGCGCGAGCACCGAGCCGCCGAACCCGCCGCCGACGAGCCGCGCCCCGGCGGCACCGGCCGCCCGCAGCCGCTCGGCCGTCGCCTCCACCTCCGGCACCGAGACCTCGTACAGGTCGCGCAGGCTGGCGTGCGCGGCGTCCAGCAGCCGGCCGAGCTGGGCGAGGTCGCCTTCCCGCAGCGCGGCGGCTGCCTGGCGCACCCGCTCGTTCTCCTCGATGACATGCCGGGCCCGCCGGTCCAGCGGCGGCGGCAGTGCGCGGGCCGCGGTCAGGTCGGCGTCCCGCAGCGAGGCCACGCCGACCAGCTCGCAGGCCCGGGCGCACTCCCGGCGGCGGGTGTTGTAGCCGGACGCGGCGATCGAGTGCCGCGCGCCGGAGTCCACGGTGACCAGCCGCCAGCGGCCCAGGCGCAGCCGCACCGGCTCGATCCCGGCGGGCAGCCCCCGGCCGACGCCCGTGTTCCCGTCCTCGCCGCGGCCGACCGAGGGCGCCCGGCCCGGCGTGTGGGGCCCGCCGGCCGTTTCCGGCCGGCCGACCGGCGCTTCCTGGCCGGCCTGCTGGTGGAGCGCGCGGATGTCGAGCAGCAGCGCGTGCCCCGGCCGGGCGAACAGGGATGCGGTCTGGTCGAGCAGCCCGGTCTGGGCGCCGACCCAGTCGTTCTCGACCCGGGACAGCAGCCGGGCCAGCGCCAGCCGGTCGGCCGGCTCACCGTGCCCGCTGTGCGCCAGCAGCGCGAGCGCCAGCGCCACCTCCAGCGCCGCCGACGACGACAGGCCGGCACCGCGCGGCAGCGTACCGCTGACCGTGAGCCGCGCCGGCCGGACCGGGTAGCCGGCGCGGGTCAGCTCGGCCACGACGCCGCGGGCGAACGCCCGCCAGCCCTCGGCCCGCGGGGGGTCGGACGCCGGGAACGCGTCGTGCGCGCCGAGGTCGGCGGCGTGGACCCGGATCATGCCGTCCGGCGATGGCCTGGCCCGCACGGTGACCCCGGCGTCGATCGCGAAGGGCAGGCACAGCCCGTCGTTGTAGTCGGTGTGCTCGCCGACGAGGTTCACCCGGCCGGGCCCGAACGCGACCGCGGTCACCGGCCCGCGCCCGCCGCGGCTCCCCCGCCGGATCCGCCGCCGTCGCCGCCCGTCGGCCACCTCCTCGGCCGGATCCGGTTCGTCACCAGATCCTGTGCTCACCCGGATGCCCTCGCCGCCGCCCCGAGTGGCGCGCCGCCGGCGGCCCGCAGGCGCTCGGCCGCCACCTCCGGCGTCACGTCGTTGAGGTAGACGCCCATCGCCGCCTCGCTGCCGGCGAGGTACTTGAGCCTGCCCGGCGCCCGCCGGTTGGAGAACACCCGCAGCCGCAGGTGCGCCCACTCGCGTCCGTGGCGGACGGGCGTCTGCTCCCATGCCGCGATGTAGGGCATCGGCCCGCCGCCGAGGACCCGCTCGAACCGGTTCAGCACGTCCAGGTAGAGGCCGGGGAACTCGGCGCGCTCGTCCTCGTCGAGGGCCAGCAGGTCGGGCACGTGCCGGCGGGGGCAGATCGACACCTCGTACGGCCAGCGCGCGGCGTAGGGCACGAACGCCAGCCAGCCGGACGTCTCGGCGACCACCCGCACCCGGGCCTTCGACTCCGCAGCCAACGCCGCGCAGTGCCCGCAGGCCCGGCGGCGGCTGGCGATCTGGATCATCGTGGCCAGCGGCGGCGGGACGAACGGGTAGGCGTAGATCTGCCCGTGCGGGTGGCTGAGCGTCACGCCGATCTCCGCGCCGCGGTTCTCGAAGACGAACACGCTCTCCACCGCGGGCAGCGCGGACAGCGCGGCGGTCCGGTCGGTCCACGCGGCCAGCACGGTGGCCACCCGGGTGGGCGCGAGCTGGGCGAACGAGGTGGTGTGCTCGGCGGTGAAGCAGACCACCTCGCACCGCCCGGCTCCTGGCCGCCAGGTGAACGGCTCCTCTCCCCCGCCGACCAGCGCGCCGGCCGCCCCGCCCGGCAGGCTCAGCGCCGGGAAGCGGTTCTCGAAGACGACGACGTCGTAGTCCTCCTCCGGGATCTCGGTCAGCCGGCCGGGCCGGCTCGGGCACAGCGGGCACTCGTCGTCCGCCGGCAGGTGGGTGCGGCCCTGCCGGTGCGCGGCGATCACCACCCACTCGTCCAGCAGCGGGTCATAGCGCGCCTGCGACCCAGGCCGCCCGGCCGCCGATGGCAGCGCCCGCAGGTCGGGCGCGCCGCGCCGGCGGACCGGCCGGTCGTCGAAGTAGATCAGCTCCCGTCCATCGGCCAGCCGCACCGAAGTCCGCGCAGTCACCACGCCGGCACCACCGCCCCCCGGCACGGCCGCGGGTGAGGCCACCGCTGGCGCGGCCGCCGCCCGCCCGGCCGTCACGACGTCATCACGGGGCAGACGCTATCGAGGCCGCCGGGCACAGGTAAGGCCCCCGTGGCACCCCCGTGCGCCC
>JADGHD010000583.1 GCA_019689615.1 Frankia sp.
CGGGGGGGGGGGGTCGCGGGGGGGCGGCCGGGGCGGGCGGGGGGGGCCGCCGCGGCCGCCCGCGGGGCCCGCGGCAGCGCCGCCGTGGCGGCCTCGCCGGTGGCCGAGTGGGCCGGCGGGGACGGCCTGCCGCGCCCGCGCGACCCCGGGATGACACGGTTGTAAGGATCATGACGGCGGGAGCGTGTCCCGTCCCGCCTTGTCGGGGCGCCCGGCTAGTCTGCTGGCACTGGCACATCCCCCACCGTCCCGGTAGGCCCGGCACCAGCCGGGCTGCCCCGACGTGACCTGATCCGAGTGGAAGGCCCGTCACCGTGCCCGACTCCTTCGTGCACCTGCATGTCCACACCGAGTACTCGATGCTCGACGGCGCCGCCCGGCTGAAGGACATGTTCGCGGAGGTCAGCCGGCAGGGAATGCCGGCGGTCGCGATCACGGACCACGGCTACATGTACGGCGCCTACGACTTCCACAGGCAGGCCAAGGCGGCCGGGGTGAAGCCGATCATCGGCTGCGAGGCCTACGTCGCGCCCGAGTCACGGCTGCTCAAGCAGCGGGTCCGCTGGGGCGAGCCGCACCAGAAGGACGACGACGTCTCCGGTGGTGGCTCCTACACCCACATGACGATCTGGGCCCAGAACGCCGAGGGCCTGCACAACCTGTTCCGGCTGAACTCGCGGGCCTCGATCGAGGGCCACTTCATCAAGTGGCCGCGGATGGACCGCGAGATCATCGCCGAGCACTCGGCCGGGCTGATGGCGACCACCGGCTGCCCGTCCGGCGAGGTGCAGACCAGGCTGCGCCTCGGCCAGTTCGACGCCGCGCTCAAGGCCGCCGCCACCTACCAGGAGATCTTCGGCCCGGAGAACTACTTCTGCGAGATCATGGACCACGGCATCGAGATCGAGCGCCGGGTCCGGGACGGGCTCGTCGAGATCGCCCGCAAGCTGAACATGCCGTTCGTGGTGACCAACGACTCGCACTACACCTACGAGTCGGAGCGGGAGACCCACGCCGCGCTGCTGTGCGTGCAGACCGCGTCCACCCTGGCCAACCCGTCGTTCCAGTTCGAGGGGTCCGGCTACTACCTCAAGAGCGCGCAGGCGATGCGCGCGACCGACTCCAGCGACGTGTGGCAGCAGGGCTGCGACACGACGCTGCTCATCGCCGAGCGGGTCGACACCACGGGCATGTTCACCAAGCACAACCTCATGCCCAGGTTCCCGATCCCGGAGGGGGAGACCGAGGAGTCCTACTTCCGTGCCCAGGTCTGGGAGGGCATGGCCCGCCGGTTCCCCGACGGCGTCGACGAGCGGCACCGCCAGCAGGTCGAGTACGAGATCGGCGTCATCGTGCAGATGGGCTTCCCCTCGTACTTCCTGGTCGTCGCGGACTTCATCATGTGGGCCAAGCGCAACGGCATCGCGGTCGGGCCAGGCCGCGGCAGCGCCGCCGGCTCGCTGGCCTCCTACGCGCTCGGCATCACCGACCTGGACCCGCTGGCCCACGGGCTCATCTTCGAGCGGTTCCTGAACCCGGAGCGGGTGTCGATGCCGGACATCGACATCGACTTCGACGACCGCCGGCGCGCGGACGTCATCCGCTACGTGACCGAGAAGTGGGGCGAGGACCGCATCGCCCAGATCGTCACGTACGGCACGATCAAGGCGAAGGCCGCGATCAAGGACGCCGCCCGGGTGCTCGGCTACCCGTACGCCGTCGGTGACCGGATCACCAAGGCGATGCCGCCGATGGTGATGGGCAAGGACATCCCGCTGCCCGGGATCTTCGACCCGAACCACCCCCGCCACAGCGAGGCGGGCGAGATCCGGGCGCTCTACGAGTCCGACGCGGACGTCCGCAAGGTCATCGACACCGCGCGCGGCCTGGAGGGCCTGATCCGCCAGGCCGGCGTGCACGCGGCCGGGGTCATCATGTCGGCCGAGCCGATCATCGACCACATCCCGGTGTGGCGCCGCGACGCCGACGGGGCGATCATCACGCAGTTCGACTACCCGACCTGCGAGACCCTCGGCCTGCTGAAGATGGACTTCCTCGGGCTGCGCAACCTCACCGTGATGGACGACGCGGTCCGCAACGTCGAGCGCAACCGGGGCATCAAGATCGACCTGCTCTCGCTCGGCCTCGACGACAAGCCGACCTACGAGCTGCTAGCCCGCGGCGACACGCTCGGCGTCTTCCAGCTCGACGGTGGGCCGCTGCGCTCGCTGCTGCGGATGATGCGCCCGGACAACTTCGAGGACATCTCCGCCGTCATCGCGCTCTACCGGCCCGGCCCGATGGGCGCGAACTCCCACATCAACTACGCGCTGCGCAAGAACGGCCAGCAGGAGATCACCCCGATCCACCCGGAGCTGGCCGAGCCGCTGGCCGACATCCTGGACACGACCTACGGCCTGATCGTCTACCAGGAGCAGGTCATGGCGATCGCACAGCGGGTCGCCGGCTACAGCCTGGGTGGCGCGGACCTGCTGCGCCGCGCCATGGGCAAGAAGAAGAAGGAGATCCTCGACAAGGAGTTCGAGCCGTTCTCCGCCGGCATGCGCGAGCGCGGCTACTCCGACGCGGCCATCAAGACGCTGTGGGACATCCTTGTCCCGTTCTCCGACTACGCCTTCAACAAGGCGCACAGCGCCGCGTACGGGCTGGTGTCCTACTGGACGGCGTACCTGAAGGCGAACTACCCGGCCGAGTACATGGCGGCGTTGCTCACCTCGGTCCGCGACGACAAGGACAAGAGCGCCGTCTACCTGAACGAGTGCCGCCGGATGGGCATCAAGGTCCTGCCCCCGGACGTGAACTACTCCGACGCCGACTACACGCCGCACGGCGACACCGAGATCCGCGTCGGCCTCGCGGCGGTCCGCAACGTCGGCGCGAATGTCGTCGAGGCCATCATGCGGGCCCGGCGCACCAAGGGCGCGTTCACATCGTTCCCCGACTTCCTCGACAAGGTCGACGCGGTGGTCTGCAACAAGCGGACCATCGAGTCGCTGATCAAGGCGGGCGCGTTCGACAGCCTCGGCCACACCCGCCGCGGCCTCATCGAGCGCTACGAGCAGGCCGTCGACGCGGTGATGGCGGTCAAGCGCAAGACCGCCGAGGGCCAGTACGACCTGTTCGCGTTCGGCATGGACGACGACGGCGACGCCGGCTCCGCCAGCTCGCCGCTCGGCCAGTACGAGTTCTCGGACAAGGAGTGGGAAAAGTCGGTCCTGCTCTCGAACGAGCGGGAGATGCTCGGCCTCTACGTATCCGACCACCCGCTGTCCGGCGTCGAGCACATCCTCGCGGCGAAGGCGGACACCAGCATCGCCGCCCTGCTGGAGGGCGAGTACCCGGACGGCGCCGCCGTCACGATCGGCGGGATCATCTCGGGCCTGCAGAAGAAGGTCACCAAGCAGGGCAAGCTGTGGGC
>JADGHD010000584.1 GCA_019689615.1 Frankia sp.
CGCCCGCCATCCCGGCCGCCCGCCGGCCCGGTGGCGGTCGCGGTGGCAGTGGCGACGCCGACGAGCAGCGCGCCGATGCTGCTGGCGCGGCTGCCGGCGCCGGGCTCCCAGCCGCCGATCACCACCGACTGGGTGCGGACGTTCTTGACCTTGACCCAGTCGGAGCTGCGCCGCCCGGGCTGGTAGGCGGACGAGCGGCGCTTGGCGACGATGCCCTCCAGGCCCGCCGCCGCGGTCGCGGCGAGCACCGCCGGGCCGTCTCCCGGAAGCTGCTCGGACAGGGTCAGCCCCGGCAGCTCGGCGAGCAGCGCCCGGCGCTGGTCGTAGGTCAGGCCGGTGGTCGGCCGGCCGTTCAGGAAGAGCAGGTCGAAAACGAGGTAGCCGACCGGGACCCGCTCTGCCGCCCGGCGGGCAGCCCCGGGGTCGCTGATGTGCATCCGGCGGGCGAGCAGGTCGAAGTCGGGGCGGCCGTCCGGGCCGAACGCGACCACCTCCCCATCCAGGACCGCCTGGGTCGCGCCCAGCGCCGTGCCGAGCGCCCGCAGTTCCGGGTAGGTGGCGGTGACGTCGCGGCCGCTGCGGCTGCGCGCCAGCACCCGGCCGCCCTCGACGAACGCGAGCACCCGGGCCCCGTCCCACTTCACCTCGTAGGCCCAGTCCGGCCCGACGGGCAGCTCCGCGCGCACGGCGAGCATCGGCGCCAGCCGGGGCGGCATCGGCAGGCGGCCCGGCTCGGGCGACGGGTCCATCCGGCGCACCATCCAGTCGTGCGGGCCGCGTCCCTGGCCGGCGGCGCGGCAGAACAGGTACCGGCCGTGCGCCCGCTCGCCGTGCAGCACGACCTGCACCCGGTCGGCCGACCAGCTCTCCAGCTCGTAGCCGCCCTGGTCGAAGACGGTCACGGTAGCGCCGGCCGGCCCGCCGCGGGCCGTGTCCTGCCCGGTGCGGGCGGGGTGAGCTGGCGGGTGATCCTCGGTCCGCGTCGCCGGATGGCTTGTCCCCTCCGCGAGCGGCAGCCCCTTCGGCAGCGCCCAGGACTGCAGGACCCCGTCGTGGTCCAGCCGGATGTCCCAGTGCGGGGCGCGGGCGCGGTGCTCCTCGATGACGAACCGCCCGCCGCGGCCATGGCCGGGCGCGTCGGTGGTGGCGGCGTCCGCTGGCGCGCTGGTGGCCACGTCCTGTGTTCCGCGGCCGGGCGCGCGGGTCTGGTCCGGCTGGCTCCGGCCGTGCCCGGGCGGCCGGGAGAAATCGCGCCTGGCCATGCCCCGGGCCTACCCGCGCACGCCGCCGGGCACCGGGGCGACGGGCGCCGGCCGTCGGCTCAGTACCAGATGGCGATCGGCTCGCCGCGGTCGTCGAGCTGGTCGCTCCCCCTGGCGCCGACGGCCGGCAGCCGGCCGGCCTGGCCGGTGGCGACCCGGTGCGCCGACCAGGCCACGGCCGCCGCGTCGAGCACGTCCACCGGCGGTACGACGTTGGCCGGGCCGAGGTCGTCCGGCAGGACGATCCCGGCGGCCCGCAGCAGCGCGCGCCGACGGGCGGCGCCGGCCCAGGTCGTCTTCGCGTAGGCGAGCGGGGCGTGCGCCGCGGACGCCGGCGGCACGCCGCTCGCGACGGCCAGCCGGGCCTCGGCGGCGAGGACCTTGCTCGCCGGCAGTTCGCCGGCCCCGCTGGCGGCGAGCATCGCGAGCCAGTCGCTGGCCGGGCCGGTCCGCGGGCGGGCGGCCATCGCGGCGAACGCGACCTCGGGGTGCGCCTCGTAGAGCCGGCCGGGCATCCGTTCGCGCAGCCGGTCGGCCTCCAGCAGCTTGTGCCGCAGCGCCCAGGTCTGCGCGGTGACGCCGTTGCCCGTCAGCGCCCGGCAGCGGGCGTTCGCCGCGGCGAAGTCATCGGCCTCCCACACCGGGCGCGGCGGGACCAGGAGGACGCTGGACCGGCGGGGGCCCAGCACGCCGCGGGCGGCATGGTCGGCGGCCCGCCAGCCCTGCGCCAGCAGCCCGAGTGGCATGTCCACGCCGACGACCGCGACCGTCGTCGTGTCGACCAGGGTGCGCAGCTCGGCGGCGAAGCTGGCCCCGGCGAACGAGCCGTCGGCAAGCTCGATGCCCACCCAGCCGCCGGGGCAGGCGTCGATCCCCAGCACCCGCGTCGTGCCCATCGCGTCCCCCAGCGGGCTTGCCCTGACCGGCCGCATCGCCGGCCTGTCCGCCACCATGCCAGACCCGGCCGAAGCCGAGTACGCCAGCCCCGCGATTCGCTCATGGGCTGGCTGGCGGTCACGACGCAGCAGCCAGCCGGAGGCGCGACGCGGCTCCGGGGTCAGGGGAGTCCTTCTGGGGCGACTCTCGAACTGTGCCCACGTCCGCTCCCCCGCTGGTCTGCCGCCGCGATCCCACGGATCGCAGCCGCGCCAGCACCGTAAGGAGTGGATCAGGTCCTGGGAGGCCTGAATCGGTGCGCCGTCTGAAAAACCCTGCCAGCCGGCCCGCCCAGCAGTAATGGCTGGAAATCACCGCGCGCAAGCCGGGTTCAGCGCGAATCTCTGCGCTTTCCTGGGTTGCATCCGCAGCCCGGTCAAATGACGTCTATGCGTTTTCCGAGCGACCCGACAAGGCTTTCTGTGGCATACTCCGGGTATGCCAGAATGTACTGAACCCCCGAATGTCGCGACCTGCCCGATTGCGTATGGTTGGCCGCATGCCGAGTGGTCCACATGAATCGGTCGTCGAGGCGACCGAACGCCCGGACGTACAGCGCTGGCTGCTCGAGCAGCGGGGCGTGGAGCTGCCTCAGTACGACTTTGTCCGGCAGGGCCCGACGGAGGCGAGGAAGCTGACGCCTCGCACGTTCCGCTCCGACGGGGTCACCATCTACTGCGATGCCGCAAACAGGCCGCTGGTCGCGACCGTGCGGGAGGTCCAGCACAACTTCGAGCCGAACAAGCTCTGGATGTGGAAGATCTACGCAGCGCACCTGCAGGAGCAGGAGAAGGGAGTCGTTGTCCTACTGATTGTCTACTGTCCCAACCCGAAGGTCGCCGAGCGGTACCGAACCTGTTTCGAGGACGAACGGCGCGGCACATGCAGCCTGATCCTGCGGCCGTACTTCTACACCCCAGCGGACATCCCGTGGGTGACGTCCGTCGAGGAGGCGGAGGCGAATCCGGCGCTGACGCTGCTGTCCGTGGTCTGTCACGGCCAGGAAGCCGGTATCGAGAAATCCTTCAAGGGGATGGCTGCCGCATTGCCGTTGCTCGGCAAGGAGGGCGGACGTCGCTACCATGAGATCATTCTGGCCGGGCTACCCGAGCCACAGCGCAAGGTCTGGGAGGCCGTCATGACCACCGCTGTGAACCGCCGCTACCTCAGCGAGATCTTCAACGAGATCGACTCCCTCGCCGAGACCAGAGGGCGCAACGAAGGCCGAGCCGA
>JADGHD010000585.1 GCA_019689615.1 Frankia sp.
CTCCGCCTATGCCCACAGCGGCGGCAACGACGGGGTGCGTGGTCTGGAACGCGCTTCCGGCGTGCTCGGCTCCGTCCCCACCTACGCGATGCTCGCCGCCCGCTGGTTCGCGGTCTCGGGTGGCGACCCGGCCGACCTCTGCGCGGTGGCGGTCTCGACCCGAGCGTGGGCACTGGGCAACCCGTACGCCGTGATGCGCAGGCCGCTGGACGCCGAGAGCTACTTCGCCAGCCGGATGGTCTCGACACCGCTGCGCATCCTGGACTGCGCTCGCCCGGTCAACGGCGCCGTCGCGCTGGTGATCAGCGGCGAGCCGGTGCCCGGCACCGCGCCGCGGGTCCACGTCCGCGGCATGGGGCGGGCGCACCCCATGCGGCGGCGACGGGCACCGGGCGAGTCCTGGTTCGGCGGCGGGCGCGCCGCCGTCGACCAGGCGCTGGCGATGGCCGGACGCTCCCGCGCCGACATCGACGTCCTCGAGCTCTACGACCCGTTCAGTGTGGTGACCCTGCTGCTGCTGGAGGAGTACGGCTTCTGCGAGCCGGGGCAGGCCGGCAAGCTGGCCCGCTCCGGTGCCATCGGCCCCGGGGGTGCCCTGCCGGTCAACACCGGCGGCGGACAGCTCTCCGGCTTCTACCTGCAGGGGATGACCCCGCTCGCCGAGGCTGTGGTGCAGCTAAGAGGCGCCGGGGGGCAACGGCAGGTGCCCGGCGCGAGTACCGCGCTGGTCGGCGGCATCGGCGGGCGGATCGACCACCACGCCTGCCTCGTCCTGGACCTGGAGCCGCCCCGATGACCAGCGCTTCGACATCCGCCGCCCCGGAGCCGACCGGCGCCGGCCCCGCCGACGAGGACTGGCTGGTCACCACGTCGCTGGCGCCCCACGCCGACGGATCACTGGCGCCGCTGTACGCCGGCGCCGCCCGGGGCGAGCTGACGCTGCCGTTCTGCGGGGAGTGTGGGTTGGCCGTCGAGCTCGAGCAGCGTGCCTGTGACAGCTGCGGCTCCACTTACATCGACTGGCGCGCCGTCGAACGCGTCGGCGTGGTGCACGCGGCGACCCTGGTGCACCGCCGCGAGCCCGGCCTTATCCGGGCCACCGGCCCCTACCCGGTGCTGGACGTCGAGGTGGCCAGCGGGCACCGGCTAGTGATGACCACCGTCACCGCGTCGGATGCCGCCCCGGTCATCGGCCAGCCGGTCGCCATCGGTTTCCGCACCGTCGGCGAGGTCGCCGTGCCCGCCGCGCACCTCGGCCCCTTTCTCCCGGCCTCATCGCTCCCCACATCCGAGACGGAGGTCTCAACATGACCGAACTGGACACACGGCCCCCACGGGCGGTGGACGTCCCCGCTCTGGTCAAACCTGACCGGGTCCACGGCTCCGTTTACACCTCGCAGGAGATCTACGACCTGGAGATGACCCGGATCTTCCGGGAAGGCTGGGTCTTCGTCGCCCACGAGAGCGAGGTGCCCGAGCCCGGCGACTACATCACCCGCCGGATCGGCGGCGAACCATGGATCGTCGCGCGGGGCAGGGACGGCGTGGTGCGGGTGCTCGCGAACCGGTGCACGCACCGCGGCAACCGGCTGTGCAACGCCGACGCCGGCAACAGCTCCTCCTTCCGCTGCCCGTACCACGGCTGGACGTTCAGCAACGACGGCACGCTGACCGGCGTGCCGATGCGCAACGGTTACGGCGAGCAGTTCGACGCCGTGCTCAACGGGCTCGGCCTGAAGCCCGCCGCGGCGGTCGACAGCTATCGCGGCTTTGTCTTCGCCTGTCTGTCCACGCCGCCGAAGACGCTGCTGGAACACCTCGGCCGGGCGACCACCGCCATGGACCGGCTGCTCGCGCTGTCCCCCACCGGCGAGCTCGACCTGCGCGCCGGCTGGATGAAGCACGACATGCCCTGCAACTGGAAGATGGTCATGGAGAACAACGTGGACGGATACCACGCGCTGTTCACCCATGCCTCGGTGTACGACGCGGTCAAGCCGGCCAAGGTCTCCCACATCCCGAGCAAGGTCGAGGTGTGGGTCCGCGACCTCGGCGATGGCCACTCCGAGATCGACTACTCACCGGAGTACACGCGCCTCGACGAGGAGTTTGTCTGGTTCGGCCGGATCCGGCGGGAGAAGCTGCCCCGGTACGTGGCCGCCATGGAGGAGGCGTACGGGCCGGAGGACACCCACCGCGCATTCGTCGTCGGCCCGCCCCACACCCTGATCTTCCCGAACCTGTTCCTCGCCGAGATGAACATCATGATGGTCGAGCCGATGGGTCCGGGCCGCTCCATCGCCTACACCACACCGGCGCTCATCCCAGGCGCCGACGAGCTGAACGAGAAGATGCTGCGCCGCGCCGAGGGCGCGATGGGCCCGGCGGGTTTCCTCATCGCCGACGACGGCGAGATCGGCGCCCGCAACCAGCTCGGCCTCGCGGGCCCGGCCCCCGAGTGGGTGGTGCTCAGCCGCGGCACGGAGTCGGACCTGAATGACGCGACCGGGATCGTCAACCACGACAAGTCGGCCGAAACCCCGCAGCGCGGCTGGTGGCGGCACTGGGCCAGCGTGCTCGCCGGCCAAGCCTCCGCCGGCAGCGACAGTGACGACAAGGGAGCCGTCCATGCCTGATCTCGCCAGCGCCGCGACCAACGCGCCCGTCACCGGCGACGTGCCGGCCTCCGGGGTCGACCCGGCCCTCGCGGGCTTCATCTACCTCGAGGCGCGGCTCGCCGACGAGGCGCGCTACTCCGAGTGGGAGGCGCTGTGGGATGACGACGCGCTGTACTGGGTGCCGATGGGCCCGGGCCACGACCCGCGGGTCAACCTCTCCTACATCTACGACAACCGGCGCCGGATCCGCAGCCGGATCGCCCAGCTCAACTCTGGCAACCGGCACTCCCAGACACCGCCGTCGGTCATCCGCAGGGTGATCTCCAACCTGGAGGTCGTCGCCCGCGACGTGGACACGACCACCATCGCGTCGAACTTCGCGCTCTTCGAGTACCGCTTCGACCTGATCGTCTGGGCCGGCCGCTACGCGCACCGGATCCGGACACGAGGTGGCGATCTGAAGCTGGTCTCGAAGACCGTGCACCTAGTCAACGCGGGTGGCCCGGTCTCGACGATGTCCTTCCTCATCTGAGACCCCGCGGCAACCGACGTCTGATCCGCCGTTCTGTCAGTCGGAGGCTCGCATGGCGTTGGCCTCCGACCGGCAGACACGTCCACCCTCTGTCCGCGGCGGTCCGCCGTATGGCGGGCGGTCGCGATTTCGAAGGCTGCGAGGAACGATGCTGATCGGTGACATCGCCCGGCGTAACGCCCGCCGCTACGGCGACAAGGTCGCGGTGGTGTACGAAGACTCCGAACTCACCTGGCGGGCCCTCGACGAGCGGGCGAACCGGATCGCCACGTACCTGCTCG
>JADGHD010000586.1 GCA_019689615.1 Frankia sp.
GACGAGCACCGCCCCCACGGCGGGGGACGGCGCTCGCCCGCGACCGGCGGCGTGCCGGGCCGCTACAGGTACTGGCCGGTGTTGGCGATCGTGTCGATGGACCGGCCGGCCTCGGTGCCCTTGGTCCCGGTGACCAGGGTCCGGATGTAGACGATCCGCTCGCCCTTCTTCCCGGAGATACGCGCCCAGTCGTCCGGATTGGTCGTGTTCGGAAGGTCCTCGTTCTCCTTGAACTCGTCCATGCACGCCTGCAGCAGGTGCTGCATCCGGATTCCCTTGGCGCCGCCTTCGATGTGCTCCTTGACGGCCATCTTCTTGGCGCGGGCCACGATGTTCTCGATCATGGCACCGGAATTGAAGTCCTTGAAGTACAGGACCTCCTTGTCGCCGTTGGCGTAGGTGACTTCCAGGAAACGGTTCTCCTCGCTCTCGGCGTACATCCGCTCGACGACCCGCTGGATCATCGCCTGGCAGGTCGCCTCCCGGTTTGCACCGTGCTCGGCGAGGTCATCCGGGTGCAGCGGTAGATCGGGCACGATGTACTTCGCGAAGATGTCCTTCGCCGCCTCGGCGTCGGGCCGCTCGACCTTGATCTTCACGTCGAGCCGGCCGGGTCGCAGGATGGCCGGGTCGATCATGTCCTCGCGGTTCGAGGCGCCGATGACGATCACGTTCTCCAGCAGCTCGACGCCGTCGATCTCGGACAGCAGCTGCGGGACGATCGTGTTCTCGACGTCGCTGGACACGCCCGAGCCGCGGGTCCGGAAGATCGAGTCCATCTCGTCGAAGAACACGATCACCGGCATGCCCTCGGACGCCTTCTCCCGCGCCCGCTGGAACACCAGCCGGATCTGCCGCTCGGTCTCGCCGACGTACTTGTTGAGCAGCTCCGGGCCCTTGATGTTGAGGAAGAACGCCCGGCCGCTGCCCTCGCCGCGCTGCGCCTCGACCTTCTTGGCCAGCGAGTTCGCGACCGCCTTGGCGATCAGCGTCTTGCCGCAGCCGGGCGGGCCGTAGAGCAGCACGCCCTTGGGCGGCTTGAGCTTGTGCTCGACGAAGAGGTCCTTGTAGAGGAACGGCAGCTCGACGGCGTCCCGGATCATCTCGATCTGGTTCTTCAGGCCGCCGATCTGGTCGTACCCGATGTCCGGGACCTCCTCGAGGACGAGCTCCTCGACCTCGGACTTCGGGATCCGCTCGAAGGCGTAGCCGGAGCGCGGTTCGATGAGCAGCGAGTCGCCGGCCCGCACCGACCCGTCCAGCAGCGGCTGGGCGAGCATGACCACCCGCTCCTCGTCGGTGTGGCCGATCACGAGCGCCCGGTCACCGCCCTCGAGGATCTCCTTGAGCAGCACGATCTCGCCGTGCCGCTCCCACGCCCTCGCCTCGACGACGTTGAGCGCCTCGTTGAGCATGACCTCCTGGCCGGGGCGCAGCGCGTCGATGTCGACGTTCGGCGAGACCGTCACCCGCAGCTTGCGACCCTGGGTGAAGACGTCGACCGTGCCGTCGTCGTACTTCTGCAGGAACAGTCCGTAACCGCTGGGCGGCTGCGCCAGCCGGTCGACCTCTTCCTTCAGGGTGACGATCTGGTCACGTGCCTCCCGGAGGGTGGCGACGAGCTTCTCGTTGTGCGCCGTCGCGCTCGCCAGGTCCGCCTGGAGCTCCGCGAGCCGCTCCTCGAGCACTCGAACCTGTCGGGGCGACTCCGCCAGCCGCCGTCGCAACATGGCCACTTCCTCCTCGAGGAAGGCGACCTGCGTCGTGAGTTCGTGCACTTCCTTCTCGTACGCCGACCGTCGTGTCGTGTCGGCGTCACCAGGACGACCCGTGCTCCCTTCGGAGCCAGAGCCCGAACGGGGACCGGACACCGCGCCTCCACCTCCCCCGTGCTGACCGGGACGCACCCAACACTACCGTTGTGACCGCTGCTGACAGGCAAGGTCCGCGAGGACGGCCGGTCTTTGCCGTAAACAGCGGGTTACGGTGCCATGGTGACAGACGATCGGAGCCGTGTGGCAAGTCCAACGAACTCGGGTGTTTTGGCCGGACTCCGGGTCCGAATCGACCAGGCGTCCTGCACGGGTGACGGCCTGTGCGTCCAGCGGGCGCCGGACGTGTTCGAGCACGACATCGATGGCCTGGCCTACGTGAAGAACGCGGACGGAGAGCTGCAGACAGCTCCCGGCGCCCGGGTGCCCGTCCCGCTGCCGCTGGTCGACGCGGTGATCGACGCCGCCGACGAGTGCCCAGGCGACTGCATCTACGTGGAGCGGCCGGACGGGACCCTGGAGGCCGGACCGGGCTCCTGACCGCCCGGGCCGGGCGGGGGCCGGGCCCGGGAGCGCCGCCGGTCGGTTCGGCCGCCGGTGCCCGTGCATGGGTCTCCACTCTGCCCGGCCCTCCCGGGCCCTGCCACCCGGGCCGCGGCTCACCCCTGCGCGGCGGTGCCCTCCCCGTCGAGGCCGGCAGGGCCCTCGTTGTCCGCTCCCCCGGCGGCGCCGGACGGGCCGAGGTGGCCGAACGGGTCCAGCGCGCCGGACGCCTCGCCGTCCACCGGCTGGCTGCCCTCGGCGGGGCCGTGGGCGCCCTTGGCCGGCCGGCGGCGCCGGGGCGGCGCGGCGACCCCGTCGGCGAGCCGGCGGGCGGTGACGATGAAGCCGCTGTGGCCGACCATCCGGTGCTCCGGGCGCACCGCCAGGCCGTCGACGTGCCAGTCCCGGCGCAGCGTCTCGAACGGCGCCGGCTCGGCGAACGAGCCGTGCGCCCGCAGCGCCTCGACGATCCGGGACAGCTGGGTGACGGTGGCGACGTAGGCGCACAGCACCCCGCCGGGCACCAGCGCCCGGGCGGCGGCCGGCAGCACCTCCCACGGGGCGAGCATGTCCAGCACGACCCGGTCCATGTCGGTCTCGGTGGCCTCGGCCAGGTCACCGACCCGCAGCCGGTGCGCCGGGTGCGGCCCGCCGAAGAACGCCTCGATGTTGCGCGCGGCCACCTCGGCGAAGTCGGCGCGGCGCTCGTAGGAGACGACCAGGCCGTGCTCGCCGACGGCGCGCAGCAGCGAGCAGGCCAGCGCGCCCGACCCGACGCCGGCCTCCAGCACCCGGGCACCGGGGAAGATGTCGGCGTAGCCGACGATCATCGCGGCGTCCTTCGGGTAGACCACGGCGGCGCCACGGGGCATGGCGAGCACGAAGTCGGACAGAAGCGGCCGCATCGCGAGATAGGGCGTGTTGTTCGTGCTGGTGACGACGACGCCCTCGGGCTGGCCGATCAGGTCGTCGTGCGCCAGCGCGCCGCGGTGGGTGTGGAACTGCTTGCCCGGCTCCAGCACCAGCGTGTGCCTGCGGCCCTTGGGGTCGGTGAGCTGGACCCGGTCACCCTTGGCGAGCGGCCCGCGCCGCCGGCCCGCCTCCCCCCCCGGCCG
>JADGHD010000587.1 GCA_019689615.1 Frankia sp.
AATTTGGTCGGCAGCGTCAGATGTGTATAATCCACAGACCCCCACCAGCCCAGGCCAGCAGTTGCCACCCCTCGTACCCCGGCGCCTGTCTCCGCGCCGACGCCGAGGACTACGACTGCGAAGGCGGCGAAGGCAACGGGCCGTACTACGTCCAGGGCCCGATCCGCGTCGAGGGCTCCGACCCGTTCGGTCTCGACCACGACGGCGACGGCACCGGCTGCGAGTAACCCATCGCAACGCGCTGTGCGTGCCCACAGCGCCTGCCCGCCACTACCACTTCCGCCGGCGCATACGCGTCGGCCGTCCCGGTACGGCGCGGGGCGCCTCACTCGACCAGTGCCCGGCTGGTACCGGACGAGCTCTGGGAGCCGACAGCGCCGCTGCTTCTTGCCTTCACGCCGCGGCGCCAGGGTGGCGGGACGGCTCCGGTGCCGGACCGGGCGGTGTTCACGGCGATCGTCTACGTGCTGACCCGAGCTGTGCGTGCTGCGCGTCAGGACCTCGGCGAGTCGGCTACACGCCCATCCGCGACCTACGACTCTGCGCACCGGAAGCCGTTCGCTACTGATGCCGCCCTCGCCGCCGACCGCGATGGACGGAGCTGGACCTCACGCCCGCCGTCGCGGGCGCATTGGCAGGGATACGGCTATACGATCTCTCCGTGCCGGAGCTCAGGGACTATCTCGAACTCACCCCGGAGCAGGCGAAAGAGCAGTGGACGCAGATCCTCGCTCGGCCGCCCCGGAACAGCGGCAGCCCTCGCCGTCAAACCGACTTCACGCCCGTGGAGACGCTCCTGTGTCTCATGGCGTCGCTGGTCGTCAACTCCCATCGATACGGTGGCAAGAACGCGCACACGGCGCCAACACCCGTGCCCGAGCTGGCCCAACTCTTCGCCCGCACCCCGGGTTCGATTCTCAACAAGATGCTGAACCTGGATGGCTCCAGAGCGAACGGAGCTCGCAACGAGGTCGCGGCGGCCTCGGCCGTGCTGTCCAACCTCGCCCTCCCCTCTCAGCTATACAGCACGATCATGAAGGCGGCGCGCGACTCTGGGGTGACGGAGGATCAGCTGCCCGACTTCCTGGAGGTGCCGATCACACTGCTCGGACAGGAAGAGCTGTCCGACCAGGACGTGGCAGCAGCGGCACGCGAGTTCGTCGAGCCCACGGACGACGGGAACGACCTCGGTGACTACACCACCCAGCGCCTGCGCGAGTCGTCGGTCAGGGTCGGCCAACATCGCTTCGCCCGCGACGTCCTCGCCAACTGGGGGTACGAGTGCGTCTTCTGCGGCCTTTCGCCCGGTGAGGAGCTGGCGGGTCGCAAGCTCCTGCGCGCCTCCCACATCAAGCCGTGGCGGGCGTCCACCAACCGGGAGCGGCTCGATGTCCGCAACGGCCTCGCCGCCTGCCCGACCCACGATGCTGCCTTCGACGAAGGCCTCATCTTCCTCACCGACGACCTCGAGATCCGCTACACCCCAAACCTCCTCGAAGCCGTGCGCCGCCGGCCCGGCTTCGCCGCCCGGTTTGGCTACGAGCACATGCGCCGCACGCTGCCGCCAGCCAAGTTCCGTCCCTCTGCGAGGTACCTCGCCTGGCACCGCCAGCAGATCGCGAAGGTCGAGCCGCCGCTGTCTGACGGCTGAACGGTTGCCAGCCGGCTGCGTTCGGCCGCTGGGACGGATCGCCGCCACGCGCGCACGCGGGGCGGGGCGGGTGGTGCGAACCTGGTGGCATGACGGCTACGGGGCAGCGGCAGCAGCAGGAGCGGCCGGCCGGTGCTGGCCGGACGATGACCGCGTGGCAGGTGGCCACGCCGGGGCCGGCGGCGTCCGGGCCGATGCGTCGGGTGGAGGTGCCGGTTCCCGAACCGGGGCCGGGGCAGGTGCGGCTGCGGGTCAGGGCGTGTGGAGTGTGCCGGACCGACCTGCACCTCGCCGAGGGTGACCTCACGCCGCACCGGCCGTTCACGGTGCCGGGGCACGAGGTCGTCGGCGTGCTGGACGCGGTCGGGCCTGGGGTCGACGTCGAGGCGCTTTGGCCCGGATTTTCCAAGAGCGGGCCGGAGGGCCCGGGAAGTGGTCGGCTTGGCATCGCCTGGCTGGCTGGGACCGACGGTGACTGTGCCTACTGCCAGCGCGGCGCGGAGAACCTCTGCCCGGGCTCGATCTACACCGGGTGGGATGTCGACGGCGGTTATGCCGAGTACGCGGTCGTCAACGCCGAGTACGCCTACCGGCTGCCGGATACCGGCTACACCGACGCCGAGCTGGCCCCGCTGCTGTGCGCGGGCATCGTCGGGTACCGGGCGCTGCGCCGCGCCGAACTGCCGCCAGGTGGCCGGCTCGGCATCTACGGGTTCGGCGCGTCCGCGCACATCGCGGCGCAGGTCGCGATCGCCGAGGGGGCCACGGTCCACGTGCTGACCCGATCGGCCGAGGCGCAGCGGCTGGCGCTGTCGCTCGGTGCCGCCTCGGCCGCCGGGGCCTACGACCAGCCGCCGGAGCCGCTGGATGCCGCGGTCCTGTTCGCCCCGGTCGGCGACCTGGTCCCGGTCGCGCTCGAGGCGCTTGACCGGGGCGGAACGCTCTCGATCGCCGGCATCCACCTGACCGACATCCCGGTACTGAACTACCAGCGCCATCTCTTCCAGGAGCGCTCGGTCCGCAGCACCACGGCGAACACCCGCGCCGACGGCAGGGAGTTCCTCGCCATCGCGGCCCGCCACCGGATCGAGGTCACGGTGACGCCCTATCCGCTGGTGGCCGCCGATCAGGCGCTCGCCGACCTGGCCGCCGACCGGGTCACCGGCGCTGCCGTGCTCTTCCCGTAGGCCGCGGCCAGTCGGCCCGAGGCCGCGCCCCGCGGGCGCCCGGACTTCCCACTGCACGGCTGGCCCGGTTCAGCCGGGTCAACCGCGCCCGCGCGGGCGGCCCGGGCCTCCCGGCCCCGCGCCGGGCGGTCAGTCGGCGGCGGCGAGGATGCGCTGGGCCTGGGCGACGAGCGGGGTGTCGACCATCTGGCCCTCGAAGTTGATCGTGCCGCGGCCGGTGCGCTGGGCCTCCTCGTAGGCGGCGACCAGGCGGCGGGCGCGGTCGACCTCGGCCTCGGACGGGCTGAAGGCCTCGTGCGCCCACGCGACCTGCTTCGGGTGGATGCACAGCTTCCCGCCGTAGCCGAGGTCGCGGCCGATGGCGGCCTCGGCCAGGAAGTCCTCCCGGCTGTCGAAGCGGAGGAACACCTGGTCGAGCGCGACGACGCCGGCCAGCCGGGCCGCGATGGCCACATGGGAACGCGGGTAGAGCACCTCGGTGTTCGACGGAGTCCGCCGGCCGCCGAGGTCGGCGATGTAGTCCTCGGCGCCGAAGTAGGCCGCGTGCAGCAGGGTTGCCCCGGTCATCAGCTCGGCGGCCCGGTGGACGCCG